>CAZMPE010000014.1:15596-17094 GCA_964567955.1 uncultured Phycisphaeraceae bacterium
GCACCCTCGTCGTCCTCGGCGCCCGCCCCGCCATCGCCCGCGACGAGGCGACAATCGGCAAACCCGCCCCCTCCTTCACGCTCAAGGACATCGAGGGCAGGCCGCACGCCCTCGCCGACTATCGCGGCCGGATCGTCGTCCTGGAGTGGACCAGCCACCTCTGCCCCGCCGTCAACGGGTGGTACGACAACGGCCGCATCCCCGCGGCACACAAGCAACTCAACGACCGCGTCGTCTGGCTGACCATCGACTCGGGGTTCTTCGCCCCGCACGTGACGCCGGGTATCCGCGCCTGGCGCGAGCGCCGAGCCATCGCGGCGCCCTGCCTGATCGACGGCGACGGCGCGATCGGACTCGCCTACGGGGCCAAGGTGACGCCGCAGTTCATGGTGATCGACGCCAAGGGGGTGCTGGCCTACCGCGGCCCGCTGAGCGATTGGCGCCCCGGGCAAGACTCGGGAGTGACGGAGTACGTCGCCGACGCCGTCGCGGCCCTCGAGCGCGGGGCCGTTGCGAAACCGGACGAAACCCGCGCACAGGGGTGCTCGGTGAAGTACTGGGACGATGAAAAGGCCCGCACTCCCGAGGCCCTCAGAGCCGAGATGTTCGACTGGGCCGCCGGTTACTCGCGCGAGCGGATGATCCCCGCCGCGATGGACCTGCTCTCCGGTGCGATCAGGGCCGGGTACGCAAAGCCGACGGAGGTGCTGTCCGACCCGCGCTTCCGGCCCCTCCGGGCCGCCGCGACACGCCCCGCGCTGCGGGACCTCTTGTGCGAGAACGCGCGCGAGTCGTCGATCACGATGGTCGACGCCGACGAGCCGGGAACGCCTCTGGAGGTATCCGGAATCGTCAAGGACGAGAAGGGCGCGCCGGTAGCCGGCGCCATCGTGTACATCTTCCACACCGAGGCGAGCGGGCTGTACAGCGAGGGCGGAATGGACGAGCTCAACGCACGTCTGTTCGGCCTCCTGCGGACCGCCGACGACGGCACGTTCCGCTACCGCACGATCCGGCCGGGGCACTACCCCGACGAAGGCGAACCGGTCGAGTCGCACGTGCACTACGAACTCGGCGCACCCGGCTTCAAGGACGCGAAGTCGCGCCTCGGCTTCGCGGACGACCCGTTCTGGAAGCGCCAGAACCGCACACCCCCCGCCTGGGCACGCCCGGTGACCATCGGACAGGACGGCGTGGCCCGCTGCGAGCACGAGATCAAAATGGAGCGGACTCGCTGAGAACGGGAGTTCGCAGCGTTCTCACCGTGCGTCCGCGGCCGTTACGCCCCGCCGAACGGCCACCACCAGCGCCGCTTCGAAGCCGAGGAACCGACGACCTTGTCGCGGTGCTTCCGGAATGTCTAGAACGACTCACGCGCCGCAGCGGGGTCGAAAAAGCCCGACTCAGAGTCCATGTCGATCGCCCTGCGACCGATCCCCTCCACGACTTCGATGACAACGGGGATCGAGCCATCCCCTCCTTGGATGAACAAGGCCAC
>CAZMPE010000015.1:0-15811 GCA_964567955.1 uncultured Phycisphaeraceae bacterium
GCCGACTTGAACATCCGACTCGCATCCGCTACAACGCTGCCCGTTCTCGTGCATATCACGAAGAAAGTTTCGCACACACACTGGAGAAGGACATGGCCAAGAAGACGAAGAAAGCCGCCAAGAAGACCGCCGCCGCCACCAAGCCCGCCCGCATCGCCCCCTCATCCAAGCCGCGCTCGAAGGGTGAGACGTTCCGCACGGTCGCGGAGCACGCCGGCATCACGCGCAAGCAGGCCGCCGCCGTCTTTGACGCGCTCGGCGGAGTGATGGCGGCCGACCTCGGCAAGGGTTGCGGCGTGTTCAACGTCGCCGGCCTCATGAAGGTCGTCGTCGTGAAGAAGCCCGCGGTTCCCGCGCGGATGGGCATCAACCCGTTCACGAAGGAGGAGCAGATGTTCAAGGCGAAGCCCGCCCGCAAGGTCGTCAAGGTGCGCCCGATGAAGGCGCTCAAGGCGATGGTCTGAACGAAGGCGCGGCTTTCGCTTCCCGGCTTTTCGACCCCCGGCGTTGTCCGGGGGTTTTTCATGCGCCTCGCATCACCGGAGCGCCGCGTCGACCGCGTCAACGATTCCCTGAAGCCGACGGAGAACCTCGAGGTAGCGTTCGACCGCAGCCCGCAGCGCGTCATGGTCCTTGCGCTCGATGGCCGATCGGATCGCCGGCAGCATGGACGGCGCGTACCCCGAGTCCTCATCGGAGGCGGCGTAGAGGTTGCGGAACCACGGCCGACCCGGGAGGCCATCGTTGTCGAACCAGGCGCGGTCCAGCCCCATCAGCAGGCTGTTGATCTCCGCGAGTTTCTCGTCGGGCAGGTCGCCCGCTTCCATTCGCACCAGAAGGCGGGCGCCGATGTCGGCGGCGCGCCGGTCGTACTCGATGCAGGCTCCCTCAAGCCTCCCGAAGTGCACGGAAACCTCGCGGTCGCTCCGCTCGAACATCCCCAGTTCCACCGCGCGCCTCGTGTGCTCGACCAGCAGCCGTCGCGTCTCCAAGCCGTAACGGACGGGGTCGAGCGGGATGAGCGGAGCGTTCGCGAGGCGGCCGGCAACCGCCGAGGTCATCCGGCCCACCATCAACGCCGGCTCATAGTCGCTGCCCACGACCTTCCAGTACCAGGGCAGCGTGTCGAACGTCGAGTGGTACGACGTGCCCTTGGAGCCGCCGCCGCCAAGACTCGTCGAACCGACGGCGACGTGGCACCAGAAACCGATGTGGTCCGAGCCCCCGCCGAGATCGCCGAATCGCGCGGAACCGGAAAAGACCGGGTCCTGCGCACGGGAGATCCACGCCTCCGCGACGCTCCTGGCGGCGTCGCGTGCCTGCGGCACCGCGCGGGCCGCCTCGGTCACCAGCCGCCTGAGCGACGGCGCCGTGGAAGCGCCGAAGTCGGGGCCCATCGAGGCCATGTCGAGGTTGATGTAGGCGACCGCGTTCTCGAACAGGTCGTCGCGCATCTTCTCCACCCATTCCACCGAACCGATGATGCCGAACTCCTCGGCGCCCCATGCGCAGAAGACGATCGAACGTGCCGGCCGTTGGCCCTTCGCGGCAAGCTCGGAGAAACTGCGCGCGGACTCGAGCAGCGAGATCATGCCCGCGAGCGGGTCCGCCGCGCCGCAGTCCCACGCGTCGTGATGGCAGCCGATAATCACCTTGCGCTCCGGCTCGATCTCGCCGCGCAGCGTCGCGATGACGTTCGAAGTCGGCACGATCGAACGCTTCTGCTCGACCTGCACCCGCACTCTGAGCGCATCACCCCCGGTCAGCCGGTACGCGGTCGGCAGCCCGCCCTGCCACCCAGCGGGAACCGCCTCACCCCTCATCCGGCTGAGGATCTCGCCCGCGGCACCCCAACCGACAGGCTGAACCGGGATCCGCGGCAGGTCGACCGTGGCCAGATCCAGGCGAGCGGCGTCCTTCGTCGCTTCGACAAACGGCGTCAACGGATCGCCGCTGTATCCCATCGTCGCGATGGAGCCGCGCTCGATGCACGTCGAGTTGGCGTAGCCTCCTTCGGGGTATGTGATGCCCTTGCCGTAGCCGCCGTCGGCGGGGTCGGTGTAGATGATCACCCCCGCCGCACCCGCCGCTTCGGCGAAGCGGGCCTTGAAGCCGCGATAGTTCCCGCCATATCGGGCGATCACGATCTTGCCGGTGACGTCGACGCCGAGCGATTGCAGCCTCTCGAAATCGGCCTTGGTCCCGTAGTTCGCGTAAACGACGCCGGCGGTCACGTCGCCCGTGCCGCTGTAGGCATTCCAGCCCACCATCTGGTCCGGGTGGCCGCTGAAGGGGTCCTCGGCGAGGGGAGTCTCCTTGACGGCCAGCGACAGATGATCCGGTTCGATGATCTCGACAGCGCACGAGACGGGGTAGGCGAGGTACGGGTAGAACTCGTGGCGCTCGACTTCAAAGCCCATTTCCGTGAAGGCCTGGACCAGTCGCTCGATGGTCCGGGCATCGCCCGGCGTGCCGGCGATGTGCGGTTCGGACGCCAGCAACTCATGCCATCTGAGCAGGTGGTCGCGATCGGGGATCGCGTTGAGCGCGCGCTCGTACGCGGCGTAGGACTCCCGCTCCGGCCCGGGCCAATACGGAAGGTCCGCCGGCCTGATGGCGGGCTGCGCCAACGCGACGCTCGCCACGACGAAGAGGACCATTCCGGGTCGCCAGATTGCCATGCGTACCTCCATCAGCCTTTGGTCCGATCAATCCGAGCCCGGCTCGTCGCCGCTCTGCACACGCCGGCGAAAGAACAGGATCGCCGCTTCGAAGACGATCCATACCTCCATCGCCAGCATAAGGATCGAGACAACGGCAAGGTGAATCTTCGTGTCGTCCGCGGCGAAGTCGCCAATGAGAAGGACGATGGCCCAACCCGTCATGGCGAGCATGAACACCATCGGCACAGCGGTCACCCACGCCGGGCGACGCGTCTTGACCAGCCAGACTGTCACCACCAACAAGGCCAGCCCGCCCAGCAGTTGGTTGGTGGCGCCGAAGACCGGCCAGAGCACCATGCCCCCGCGTCCGCCTCCGTCCCAACCACGGGATTTCACATCCCACATGGCCAGCGCTCCGGCCGTCACGACGACCAAAGAGGTCGCCACGTACCGGTTGGTCAACAGGTTCATCCCGCACGACGCGCCGAGTTCGGCGACGACGTAACGCTGCAGTCGCGTCGCTGAATCGAGCGTCGTCGCGGCGAACGAAGCAATGAACACCCCCATCATGGCCACCGCAAACGCGTGCGGAATGGCAATGCCCGTGCCCGGAATGCGCAGTTGCTCCATCATGTTCGCCGAGCCATCGACGACGGGTCGCAGGTTGAATGCGAGCCCCTTCTCACCGCTCCATTCACCGTAGTACGCGCTCCACCCTTCGACGCCGACGACCCGCCCGTCCGGTCCCGCCATGGCGAATCCGGCGACGCATGCGAGGATGACGAGCACCGCCAGAAACCCCTCGGTCAGCATGGCGCCGTAGCCGACATACTGGGCGTCCGCCTCCGTGCGAAGTTGCCGGCTTGAACAGCCGGACGAAACGAGACAATGAAAACCGCTGATCGCCCCGCACGCGATGGTGATGAACAGAAAGGGCAGCATCGCGGGAGCCCCCACCGGTGCCGCATTCACCGCGTACGCGGCGACCGAAGGGCGCGCGACCATGATCGAAACCACAAGCAGGCCCATGGCCAGGAGGAGTTGAAGTGAGTTGATGTAGTCGCGGGGCTGGAGCAGCGTCTGAACCGGCAGGACCGAGGCAATGAACACGTAGACAAGCAGCAGCACCGTCCACACGATCGACGGTGAAACGACATCCGTGAGCGCCGAAGGGAGAACGCCCATCGCCAGCCCGGCGACCGCAGAGGGTTCGGAGCCGAGCCACGACGGGAGGGCGGCCGACAGGGCGATGGTCGCGTACATCAGACCCACGGCGGCCACCGAGCCCCACAACATGCTCCCGCCGCGCCTGATGTACACGCCGAGCGCGATCGCGATCGGGATCTGCAGCCAGGACGGCCAAACCGCGGCCGGATACTCGCGGAAGATGTTGGCGATGACAAGCCCGAACACGGCCAGCACGATCCACAGGCCGACCAGAACGACGAGCATGAAGAGCAGGCGGACCCGCGGATTCACGACATCACCCGCCAGGTCCGCGATCGTGCGCCCGCGATGGCGCATGGAGATCATCAGCGATCCGAGGTCATGGACGGCTCCCATGACAATGGAGCCCACCAGTACCCAGATGACCGCCGGCAGCCAACCCCAAATGACGGCGATGGCGGGGCCGACGATCGGGCCGGTCCCCGCGATTGATGTGAAGTGGTGGCCGAAGACCATGCCACGGTGGGACGGGACGAAATCGACCCCGTCCTCGCACTCCACGCTCGGTGGCACGCGAGACGGATCGACCCGGAAGATCTTCCGGGCCAGGTATCGCCCGTACGTGTGGTACGCGACGATGTACAGAACGAAACTGGCGAGCGCGATCACGACGGCGGTCATGCTGGCTCCGGTGCGGGCGTTCCCCGGCCCCCCGGCCGAGTGTACCGCGTCCTGCCGCCCCCCATACCACGCCGGCGGACGCCGTATCCTCAGAACATCTCATGAACCTCGTCAATCGCGCCGGCCCCGACTGTGTCGCCCTCGAGACCACGCTCCTGGTCCACGGCGTCCCACGCGCGGACGGGATGCCGCTGGCCCGACGGCTCGGTACCGTCATCGCGGAGGAATCCGGGGGCCGGGCCCGCGGAGCAATCATCGGGTTGTGGAGGGGCCGCCCCACCGTCGGGCTCAGCGAGGAAGAGTTGCAGGGCCTGTTCGATGCCGGAGACGTTCCCAAGGCAAACATGTCAAACCTCGGCGTGCTGATCCACCGACAGTCGCACGGCGCGACGACCGTGAGCACGACGATGGAACTTGCCGCGGCGGCGGGTGTCACGATCATGGCCACCGGCGGTCTTGGCGGCGTTCACACGGGTGAGACGTTGGATGTCAGCGCGGACCTCGTCGCCTTCACCCGCTTCCCCGTGGCGGTCGTGACCAGCGGCGTCAAGTCGCTCCTGAATGTCGAAGCCACGCGCGAGGTGCTCGAGACGCTCGGCATACCGGTCGTCGGGTTCCGGACGGACCGCTTCCCCGCGTTCTACATCCGCGAGAGCCGCGCCCGAGTCGACGCCAACTTTGACGATGTCGGTGAACTGGCGCGCTACATCGGGCGCGAACTCGCACGGACGGGTCGCGGGATCGTGGTGGCCAACCCGGTCCCCGAGGGCGCGGAGATCATCGAACGCGACTGGGAACAATGGCTCGCGGAAGCCCGCCGCCGAGCGGAATCTGGACCGCCGGGGGAGGGTCGCGAAGTCACGCCCAGGATCCTCTCCCACCTGCACGACGTCTCCGGCGGGCAGACGCTGGCGACCAACATCGCGCTCGCTGTCGCGAACGCCCGGCTCGCCGCCGGCCTGTGCCGCGCAACCCTATCGGGCACGCGGGCTTAGCAGGAGTTTCACGGACCCGGGATCCGCCCAGAACGCCCGAGATACGGGCGTTCCAGCCCGATCGCGCGACCGTCTCCGTGTTGCCTCTCCGACGGCTGCGGCTAGGATGGCGTCCTCGGGGAGTTGACCCCCGGGACATCGTCAGGACGGCGGGTATTCAGGGACGCGGCGGGCGCCGAAGACGGGCGCCCTCTCGTCATGTGGCTCGGCCGGAGTGTGCGGTGAGGGAGCACCCCTCAATCTGCCAGAAGGAGATCGAGAGATGACCATGGGGAAGCGGATCGGTGCGCTCGTCCTGTGCTGCGGCACGGCGGCGATCGCGCAGGACAGCGTTTCGACGCATCAGGGCCTGCCCGGGGACGCCATCGGCGCGTACACGACACCGGAACAGGTCAATCGCTACGTGGTGGACCTTGGCAACTTGACCAGTTCCTGGGGCACGCAGTTCGGAATCGCCCCGCTGATGAAGAACAGCCAGAGCTTCAGCCCTAACTTCTTCTCCCGATTCTCCGGCGCTCAGTCCATGAGCGTCTCTTCGCTGTACAACGTCTGTCGCCCGGCATCGAGCTTCGACCTGTGGACAACCCCCGGCGCCGGCGTCAACGCTTCCAGCAACACCGCGGGCACGCCAACGGCCCCACCGACCCGCGGCGTGCAGTTCGGCGTCGTCATGGGCGAGAACGAGTTTGACGGCAACCAGATCCCCCCGTGGAGCGTCAACAGCGTCGTCGGCGGCGTCGTGTTTTACGACCCGAAGAACGCCGGCCGGCTGTACGTGACCCGCGTTCAGGCCGCCAACAACGGCACGAGCCACCTGCAGAACACCGCCGCCTTCGGCGTCGGCGGCGTCGACGCCAACGGCAACACCTCGTTCCGCGCCGACGGCTTCGGAGCGATCGGACCCAACCAACTCCTCGACAACAACTACTACCGCGTCAAACTTCTCTCGCGCAACCCCGGCTCCCTCAACGTCATCGACGCCGCCGGCGCCACCGACGCCGCCGCGACCGACTGGATCGACCTGACTCCAACTTTGCCCGGGAATGGTTCCTCCACGAGCCACAACTGCCCGACCATGATCCCCCAGGGCTTCGGCCCGCGCCCGGTCATGATCGGAACGAACTTCAACAAGGAGTATGTCTTCGAGCAGGTCGCCGGCGTCCTGTCCAGCGACGACCCGGACGGCGGCGGGCCGCTGCTCTCTCCCCGCCTGGCCGTGCCGGGTCTGGTGGACCACCGCGGCAACATCTACTTCTCGCCCGTGCAGGCATTCTCCGACACCGTGGGTACTTGCACGATGATCGCCGCCGCACAAGCCTCCGCACCCTACAACGACGTGATCCTGTGGGGCGTCAACGCCGACGGCTCCGTCGCCACCGACGGGGGCGGGAATCCCAAGGTGCGCCGCCTCACCCTCCCGGGAACGCTCGTCGATAACGACGACCTCTGGGATGTCGCCGCCGCGTGGAGCCCCACATGGTCACACGGCTTCCGTAACTACGGCAGCCAGACGGCCTTTCAGGGCGGAAACGGCGCGATCGCGCTCGGCCGTGATCAGGCCGGCCGCACGATCCTCAGCGGCCTGGTCCACGTCAAGCTCGGTGCCGCCGCCGCGTTCGGCAATGACAACAACCCGCACAACGTCATGGCCGTCGCCCGCATCACCGGCGACGCGATGACGGGCACGGTGGAGTGGACGATGGCCGGCCACAACTACCGATCCGTCGCGCTCAATAACGGCAAGGCCATCAAGAACGGCTCGGGCGGGTCGCCCGTCGGCCGCCTGATCCGCATGTGCGAGATCACGCAGGCCAACCCGGGCCCGGCATGCGACGCCGGAAACACCCTGCGGCGCGGCCCGTCCATGTCCGCCCCGGCTATCGATTCGGTCGGCAACATCTACTATCTCGCCGCGGCGGAGCTGTACGACGCGGTCGGCGCGATCCGTGACCGCGACAGCGTGCTCGTCCGCGCCGTCTACAACCCTGCCACGTTCAGCTACGAACTCGAGCAGATCATCGAGCCCGGCAACGTCTTCGCGGGCCTGAACTCGGGAAAAAACTACCAGCTGAGTTTCCTGAGCATCGTGGACAACAACTCGATCGGATCGGACTCGATGTTCTCGGGCAATGTCCTGCAGACGGCGGCGCATGACGGCCCGACCGGCGCGCTGGCCACCAGCGACGCCCGCACGCTCGGCGGGCTCGTGCTGACCGCCAGGATTGTCTACGACGTCAATGGCGACGGACAGTTCATCCCGGACGTCGACCCCTTTGATCCGACGCCGTCGGACGAGGCGTACCAGGTGCTGATGTTCATCGGCCCGAGCACAAACGGAACGTTCTGCGCAGCCGATATCAACCGCGACGGCATCCTCAACATCGCCGACTTCGGCGCCTTCCAGACCGGCTTCGCGACGCAGCACCCGCGCGGCGATTTCAACTGCGACACGCTCTACAACATCGCCGACTTCGGCGCCTTCCAGACCGCGTTCGCCATCGGCTGCCCGTAACAACGGCATCGACGACTGTAACGAACAAGCCCCCGGCGACCGCTCGCCGGGGGCTTTTCATTCTTGTGTTCCGATCAGGCCCGGCTCTCGCCCTCGCGCCCGAGACGACGCATCTGCTCGAGCGTCCGGTCGAGTTGTCGCTTCAGGTCCCGCACCCGTAGCAACGAGCGGACCCGCGTCAGCAGTTCCAGTTTGTTGACCGGCTTGGTCAGGAAGTCGTCGGCGCCGGATTCCACCGCCCGCTCGACGTCCCCGACCTCGTTCAGCGCCGTCACCATGACCACCGGGATGTCCCGGGTCCTCGGATTGGCCTTGAACCGCGTACAGGCCTGGAAGCCGCTCATCCGTGGCATCATCACATCCAGCAGGATCAGGTCCGGCTCCTGTGCCTCAACCGCCGCGACCGCCTCCACGCCGTCTCGGGCGGTCCGGATCGGGCACCCGAGGTCCTCCAGATAGGCCTGGAGCAACTCAAGGTTCTGCTCGTTGTCGTCGACGACCAGCAGGGAGAACCGCTCCAACCCGGGCTCACGGCCCTGGCCGTCGCCTTCCTCTGTCCGCCCGGGTTGTGTCGCTGAACTCGACGGCATGTGTGAATCTGGCGAACTATAGGGCGGAAAGGCCGGGAAACGGCCGCGGGGATGGTACCGGAATCCGGCGAAGTGGAAAATCACCCCCGCCACGCCAATGATTGACGTCCGAGATTCGTTCCCTTGTCGACCGGCGTATCTGCCGGAATCACAGGGTGTTACCGCTGTTCCTTGGCCCGGAGCGTCGTGCGATGAGCCGTCGTGACGTGAAGCTGCGCAGCCCCTGGGAGGATCGGTTCCGGAACCCCACGGTCGATGAGTTGCGCGCGGGCATGACCCGACAGCACTCCCAACTGTTTGACACGGCACGCGACTGTCTCAGGGCCTTTGAGTCGGTCCAGGAGACGCTGGTCTGGCGGGGCATCCCGTGGCGGTGGTCGCTTGCCTACCCGATCGAGGGCGACGCCAACCGTATTCTCGCGTATCTGATCCCCCAACCGGGCAAACCTCAGCTCGCGGTCCCGCTCACGGTCGAGATGATCGCCGCTCTCCCGCAGCGACGCCTGCCGCGGATGATCCGGGATGCGATCACCTTCTCGGCGCGGGTCGCCGGCATCCATTGGCCGTGCTGGGAGCTTCAGAGCCGGCCCCAGATCGACGAACTGATCGGCCTGGCCAAGCGCAAGCACGAGTTCGGCCTTTCAGCGGTCTGATCGTCACCCCGTCGGGTATCCTCACATCATGGCAGCGGGAAGCTGAAGAGCACGCCCGCGGATCGCCGATCCGTCAGGGTCCACCCGCGGTGCGACCCGCTGTAGCGCCGCCCCGACACGGAGGTAGCCGGATGCGACGAATGCCCTGGGCCATGGATCGATCGGCTCGCCCCGTGCGGGCGGGCCTCTTTCTCGGACTGGCCGCGGCGGCCGGTTGCCACGCCCAGACACTCGACGGCCGCATCCAGACCATTCTGAGCAACGCCAAGCTCGGCGATGCCCGTATCGGGATCAGCATCGTCGATCTCGAATCCGGCGCCCAGCTGGCCTCGCGCGGCCTCGACGACGCCTTCATCCCCGCCTCGAACATGAAACTGCTGACCTCGGCGACGGCGCTGAGCGTGCTCGGCGGCGACTTTGTCTTCCGGACCGAGTTGCTCCTGGACGGCCGCCGGCTGGTGGTGCGCGGGTCGGGCGATCCGGCGCTCGCCGATCCCGCCATCCTCGAGGACATGACCCCGCCGATGACGGTGAGCACGCTGGTCTCCGCGCTCGCCGAAGCGGTCGCGGCGGCCGGGGTCACCAGGGTCGACGAGATCGTGATCGACGACCGAGTCTTCGATCGCCAGCTTGTTCACCCGACCTGGCCGGCCGATCAGCTTCACGAGTGGTACTGCGCTCAGGTCGGCGGCGTGAACGTCCACACCAACGTGCTCTCGTTCTTCCCTTCCCCTTCGCCGTCCGGGCCGGGCCGGGCCCCGGTCTTCACGCTCGAGCCCGAGGCGCCCTGGATCCCCGTCGACGTCCGCGCCCGTACCGTCGAGAAGCGGACGAACTCCGTCTGGCTTTCCCGCGCCCAGAACGACAACTCCTTCACGCTGTTCGGCGAGGTCGGCACGCCGATCCGCGCCCCGATCGATGTGGCGATCCATGAGCCGCAGCTCTTTTTCGGGCGGCTGCTGGCCCAGCAGCTGCTCCAGACGCGCGTCGGCGTCGGAGCCATGCCGGCCACGCCGTCCGGGGAACGCACCAGCCGCCCGGATCTCGAGACCGCGTTCGCGTCGGTCAGGCTGGTGCGCGACATGGAGGAGTTCGGGCCCCTGCGCGCCGTCGCGTCGGTCACGACGCATATTGCTGACGTCCTCGAGCGATGCAACAGCGACTCGCAGAATCTCTATGCCGAGTGCCTGCTCAAACGCGCCGGGCATCAGGTGGCGGGCGAGAGCGGCTCCTGGGCCAACGGGGCCGCCGTCGTCCGGATGAAGATCGCCGAGAAGATCGGGCCCCGGTTCGCTGCCGCCACGGTCATCGCCGACGGATCGGGCATGAGCCGCGATAACCAGGTTTCGCCCAGGACCATGACGCAGTGGCTCGGAGCCATCCGCGAGGACCGGAACATCGGCCCCGCGTTCATCGCCTCGCTCGCCACGCCGACCAAGGGGAACCTGGTCCGCCGTTTCCGCGACGTCAAGCTCAAGAACCAACTGCACGCCAAGAGCGGATCGATCAACAACGTCCGAACGCTGAGCGGCTACCTCATCGACCCGCAGTCCGGGCGGGCCGTCGCCTTCAGCGTGCTGATCAACGACCTCAAGACCGATCCGACGCTCGCCCTCAAGCTGCACGAGGAGGTCGTCAAGACCGCCGACGCCTGGCTCGCGTCGCGGCGCCCCGCGCGAAACAGGTCCGAAGTCGGCGGCTAGCCGATCAGCTCGCGCCACCGGCGCGCCGCACGCTCCGCCATCTCCGGGCTCATCGTGATCAGCGGCGGCCAATCGCGCACGGGCGAGCCGCCCACCTCTTCCCCCGCCCGCTTCCGCGTCGCGTCGATGCCCATCTTGTGCCCCGCCCCCAGGCGCGGCGCCGCGTGATCGAGGATGTCCAGCGGGCCGTTGACGATCTCGATGTCGCGCCCGGGATCGACGTTGGCCCCGACGTGAAACAGCACGGCGTCCTGGTCGTGCACGTCGACGTCGTCGTCCACGACGATGATGATCTTCGTCCACGCCATCTGCCCCGCCCCCCAGATCGCGTGCATCACCCGGCGCGCCTGCAGCGGATATTCCTTGCGGATCTTCACGAACGCGCAGGAGTGGAACACACCGAACATCGGCAGGTCGTAGTCGATGATGTCGGGGATGATCGTCCGGAGCAGCGGCAAAAAGAGCCGCTCCGTCGCCTTGCCCATGAAGTAGTCTTCCTGCGGCGGGAGCCCCACGATCGTCGTCGGGTAGATCGGCTCGCGCCGGTGCGTGATCGCCGTCACCTCGAAGATCGGATAGCGATCCGGCAGCGAATAAAACCCCGTGTGGTCGCCGAACGGGCCTTCGAAGAGCGAGCCCGGGCCGAGCCGGGCCCCGGCTACGCGCGGATCAAAGCCGATCGGGCCGGCCTCGGTGTTCACGAACCCCTCGATCACAATCTCGGCATTCGCCGGCACATCCAGCGGGACCGTGCGGCAGCGGACCAGCGGAATGGCGCCCCGGTTCAGAAAGCCGGCGAGAAGCAGCTCGCTGATGCCGGGCGGCATCGGCGCCGTCGCCGCGTACGGAAGCACGCTCTCACCCCCGAGCGCGATCGCCACCGGCATCGGTTCGCCCCGGGCCTTCCACGACCGCCAGTGACGGGCCCCGTCGTGGTGCACGTGCCAGTGCATGGCCAGTGTTGACTTGCCGAAGAGCTGCGCCCGGTACATCCCGATGTTGCGGCTCGCCGGCGTCTCTTCGCCCGCGTCGTCCGCGTGGATCGTGTGCACCCCCCCGAGCGTGATGTAGCGCCCGCGGAAGTTCCGCTGCCACTCCGCGTCATGACGTGTCCCGGGCACGCCGACGTTGATGTCCGGCGGGTACCCGACCGACGACAGATCACCATCGAGAGGCCAGCAGCGGAGCAGCGGCAGGCGCGTCAGGTCCACCTGGTCGCCCGTCATGACGACCTCCTGGCAGATGCCGCTCTTGACGCGCTTCGGCGGAAGCTTGGCCAGCTCGAGCAACTCGGGGATCTTCTGGAGCTTGGCCAGCAGCGTCGGCGGGGGCTCCGGCTTCACCAGCTTGCCGAGCCGCTCTCCGAGTGCGTCAAACCCGCCCGGCGTTTGCCCCGCGGGCGCCCCCGGCCCCGCATCGTTGCACCCGAGAGCCAGCTCCATCCGCCGGTAGGAGCCGTACGCGTTGATCAGGACGGGGATGTCCGACCCCTCCACGTTCTCGAACAACAGCGCGCTGCCCCCCAGATGGTGGTGGCGCGGGTCGCACTTCGCCGCCGACGCGCTCCCGACGTGCGGGGCCGGCGATTTGCTCATCCGGTCGGTGATGGCGGCGATCTCGAGGACCGGTGATACAGAGCCGGAAACGCGCTTGAGCTCACCGGCCTTGACCAGGGACCCGACAAAGTCGCGCAGGGTTTCGTACATTGCACCAGCGTATGTCAACCGAGCCCACCCCACCCAAGACCCCGGAACCGCCCAGGAAGGCCGAGTGGTACGCGGCGGTCCGCGACTGGCCCGGATACTTCCGCGTCGTCCTGGGCAAGCCGCCGCGCGAAACGCTCGTCGCCGCCCTCGACGCCTTCGAGCGAGAGGGCTTCCGGAGCGGCGCCGCCGTCGACCTGGGCTGCGGCGAGGGACGCGATACGCTCGAGTTGCTGCGCCGGGGCTGGTCGGTCGTCGCCATCGACTCAACTCCGCAAGCGTTCGAGCATCTGCGTGCCCGGACCGGCAACGTTCCGGACGATCGACTGCGGACACAGGTGGCGACCTTCGAACAGGCACGCTGGCCGACCGTCGACCTTGTCAACTCCAGCTTTTCGCTCCCGTTCTGCGATCCCGCGCACTTCGACGCTGTCTGGTCCAGGATCGTGGCGTCGATCCGGCCCGGAGGGCGCTTCGCCGGACAGTTGTTCGGCGATCGGGACGGCTGGGCGTCTCTCCCCGACCGCTCACACCAGACTCGCGCCAAAGTTGAAACAATGCTCTCGGGTTTCCGAATCGAGATGTTCAACGAGGAAGAGAAGGACGGCAACGAGCCCGGCGGGATCGACAAGCACTGGCACGTCTTCCACATCGTCGCCCGCAAAGACCCAGCCGGACACTGACCGATGGTCACCGCACACTCCAGAACCGCCGGGCCGGGCGACGGGCAGCACGTGATCGACCTGTCGCATGTCTCCAAGGTGTACAAGGGGCGGGTCCACGCGCTGCGCGGCATCGAGATGCACGTGCGGCGCGGCGAGATCTTCGGATTGCTCGGGCCGAACGGCGCGGGCAAGACGACGCTGGTCAAGATCCTGATGACGGTCCTCCGTCCGACGCGCTGCGCCGGGACGCTCCTCGGACAGCCCGTCGGAACGAAATCCGCGCTCCGCCGGGTCGGCTACCTGCCGGAGCACCATCGGTTCAGCGATTACCTGACAGGCGCCGAGGTGCTGGATTACTACGGCGCGATGTCGCTGGTGCCGCGGCGCGAGCGCCGCCAGCGCGCCGGTGAGCTGCTCGATCTTGTCGGAATGTCCGCATGGGCCAAGAAACGAGTCCGCAGTTACTCCAAGGGGATGCGCCAGCGGATTGGAATCGCGCAGGCCCTGATCAACGATCCTGAACTGATTCTGCTGGATGAACCGACCGACGGCGTCGACCCGGTCGGGCGGCGCGATATCCGGGTCATCCTGCAGCGGCTGCGCGACGAGGGCAAGACCGTCTTCCTCAACTCCCACCTGCTCAGCGAACTCGAGATGGTCTGCGACCGCGTCTCCATCCTCGTGCAGGGAAGGGTTTCGTCGCAGGGGACGCTCGACGAACTCACGAAGGGGCAACAGCGCTACGAGATCGAAATCGTAGCGGACGACCCCGACAAGGCCGTCGAACTCGCGATCGCCGCCCTGCCCGCGACGCTGACACCCGATGAACCCGGCGCGACCACCGCGGGCGTTCCGGCCCGGCACGTCGGGTGGAAAGGCAGCCTCGCGACCGGAGAGTCCGTGGAAATCGAGCGCCACATCATCCGGGTCGGAACGAACGACGTAATGCTGGTTCAGCCGATCATCGACGCGCTGCGCCGACGCGGCGCGATCATCCGGTCGGTCCGTCCCTACCGCCCCAGCCTCGAGGATCTGTTCATGCAAGCGGTCACCGATCCGGAAAGCGGGCGGGCCCTCGCCCCCGGCGCCGCGGACGGGAAGGACGCCCGATGATCGGCCAGACCATCGCCATCTTCCTCGACGCCTACCGCGAACTCAATGCGCGCAAGCTCTTCTGGCTCACCATCGGACTGACGCTCCTCGTCGTCGGCGCCTTCGCCTGCGTCGGCATCAACGAGCAGGGAATCCGCCTGCTCGTCTGGGACATCCCGATCCCGTTTCTCAACACGCTCGTCCTGCCGAGCAAGGCGTTCTTCTACAAGCTCATGTTCTTCGCTCTGGGCTTCGAGATCTGGCTCACCTGGGCCGCCACCATCCTCGCCCTCATCTCCACGGCCCCGCTCATCCCGGATTTCATCAGCAGCGGCGCGATCGACCTCTCGCTGGCCAAGCCGATCGGACGCTTCCGCCTCTTCCTCACCAAGTACCTCGCGGGCCTGACCTTCGTCGCCATCCAGGTCATCGTCTTCGCCGGGGCTTCGTACCTTGTACTCGGCCTCCGCGGCGGAACCTGGGAGCCGAGTCTCTTCATCTCGATCCCGATCGTGCTGCTCTTCTTCAGCTACCTCTACGTGGTCTCCGCCCTGATCGGGTTGATCACGCGTTCCACGATCGCCGCGCTGCTCGGAGCGATCCTGTTCTGGTTCGTCGTGTTCATCATCCAGACCACCGAGGCGGTCTTCGTGCTGCAGCGCGTCACGTACGATCAGGCCGCGGCGATCCTCGAAACGGACGAGCGCGAGAAGCAGGCCAGGATCGACGGACTGCCGCCGGAGGCGGGCGGGGACGCACCGGGATCGGCCGATCAGGCCGCCCAGCGCGCACGCCTGGAGGAGCAGCTCGCCGACATCCGCACACGGCTCGAGTCCTGCCGGCGCGATCAGGATCGCTGGGCCTTTCTGAGTTCGATCGGGTACGCGGTGAAGACCGTGCTGCCCAAGACCGGCGAGACCATGGGCCTCCTCGAGCGCGCGCTGATCAGCACCGGGGAGTGGGAGACGTTCGCCAACGCGCGGGAGACGCAGCCGGTCAACCGATTCGACAACGGGCGCGTGCACGGCGTGCGGGTGTCGAACCGCTCGATCGGGATCCAGGTGGAACGCGAGATGCGGGCCCGGTCCCCCGTGTGGATCGTCGGCACCTCACTCGGGTTCGAGGCGGTCTTGCTTCTCGGTTGCGCGTGGTATTTCTGCCGGCGCGACTTCTAGCCGCCCAGCTGGCGCCCGCGGTCCCGCGCCGCAACAATCGCGCGAACGAACGTGTCCATCACGTGGGCCTCGTCGAGCACCGCCGCCGCCGCCGCGGTCGTTCCGCCCTTGCTCGTCACCGCCGCGCGCAGCGTCGCCGGCGGCTGATCCGTCGCATCGAGGAGCGCCCCTGTCCCCGGGAGTGTCCAGCGCACAATCCACCCCGCCGTGTC
>CAZMPE010000016.1:0-15793 GCA_964567955.1 uncultured Phycisphaeraceae bacterium
GATCGGCGAGCGCGTCAGTCCAAGGACGCGGACCCCGAGCGACGGCAGTTCCGCCTTCACACGATCGATCGTGCGCAGCGCCTCGTCCTCGGCCAGCACGCCGCCACGCGGCACGCCGGACTCCCGATCCGCCTCGTAGTGCGGCTTGATCAGGGTCACGATCCGGCTCGCTCCCGGCGTCAACCAGCGCAGCGCCGCGGGGATCGCATGGCGCTGCGGAGTCCAGCCCATATCGATCACGACCAGGTCGACGGGTTTCGGCGGCGGCGCGTGCAGCGCGTTCGTCCGTTCCATCACGACAACGCGCGCGTCCGTGCGCAGCTTCCAGGCCAGCGCTCCGTACCCCGTATCCACCGCATAGACCGTGGAAGCGCCGGCCTGCAGCAGGCAGTCCGTGAAGCCGCCGACATTGCACCCAAAGTCGGCGCACACGAGCCCGCGCGGGTCGAGCCGGAACTCGCCGAGCGCATGCGCCAGCTTCAGACCGCCGCGCCCCACAAAGGTTGATGCTTGTTCCATGCGGCCCGCTCGCGCCCGAGCATCCGCCGCGCTCAGGATTGCCCGGGGCTCACCCCGATGATCGCGACGCCGAGCCGGTCCGCCAGTTCGAGGACCTGCGGCTTGTCGATCATGATCACATCGCCCGCGGCGAGCGCCAGGCACCGGCCGCCGTGATCGAACAGCGTCTGGATCGTCGTCACGCCGACCGTCGGCACGTCGCTCCGGCGATCGTGCCCGGCGCGGGCGCCCTTGCACAGCGTCCAGCCCGTCGCCCGGCAGATGCCGCCGACGCGCTCGATCATCCGGTCTGTCCCTTCGACGGCTTCGACCGCGAGCACGTCGCGCTCGCGGACCGCCAGGGCCTGGCCGATGTCCATCCGCATCAGCTGGGCCAGCAGCGGCCAGCCGAACTCGATGTCCGCACGCTGCTCGGCGGTGGGGGGGCGGCCGGTCATCAGCCCGGCGGTCGCCAGTTGTTCGCCGATGGGGACTGTCGAGTCGATGAGTTGCACGCCGGATCGGTCCAGTTCCTCTGCGATCGCGGCCAGCACGGCGTGCGACCGCCTGTCATGGCGGAGATGCTTGTACCAGCCTATGGCGGTCCGCAGGTCGGGGAGGTTCCGGAAGATCCGGAACGGGTCATGCATGAGCTTGGCCTTATCGACCTTGCCCACCATGATCGCGTGCCGGACCCCGAGCCTTCCGAGGATTCGCCCCCAACTGCCGACCCGGAGCAGGCCGACTTCTCGAAAGGACGAGCACAGCGAGGGCAACCCCGGTTCGTACTGGCGGGCCAAGCCCAGCCCGTGGACCGGGTGCCCGGCCTCGCGCAATCCCTCCGCCACAATGATCGGAAGCCGGCCACCGCCTGCGATCAGCCCGATGGCGGTGGGGGGTGGGGGCGGGTCGGGGAGGATGATCAGAGGGCGTGGCAAGAATGAAATCTCGGACAAGGCCGTGGGAGTAGTCTATGAAGAACCCGACCCGGTCGTCGAGCCGGGCCCGAAGGAGGCCCCTCCGCCTCAACGTCGGCATTTCAGGCGGCCGCCGCAGCACGATTTGCCGATACTCCCCACCATGCCGGAGGGCCGCGATATCTTCGAAAGCAGCGTCGAGAAGCCCGCCCCCACGCAGTCGGCCGACCGACCGTGGCTCGGAATCCGCTTTACATGCGCGAACGCGTATGTCCGGGTCTACCGGAATCAGGCAGGGACGGCCTACGTCGCCCGGTGCCCCAAGTGCGGCGAATCGGTCCGCTTCGCCGTCGGAGCCGGTGGCACACCGCAACGGTTCTTCGAGGTCAGTTGTTGATCCGGCCGGACCCTCGCGGCACCTATCCAAGCCCCCATACCTACACTGACCGTGGATGATCAGCCCGACCGAAACTGGTTACGAGTTTGCCCGTCCCACCGGCGTCTGCGCCCTCTCCGGCAAGCCGTTCACCGTGGGGGAAACGTACGTGGCCGTCCTGATTGACGGCAACCCCGACAACCGGCTGGAACGCAAAGACTTCGCGGTCGAGGCCTGGGAGTCCGGTGCCGCGCTCACCGAGATCAAGCCCCCCCGCCGTGCCCTTGGGTTCTGGCGGGCCTCCATGCCGGAACCGACACGCAAGACGCACGCGTTCATCGACGACGCCGCGCTCCTGGACCTGTTCGAGCAGCTTGTTGATGCGGACCTTTCCTCGGAGCCAGGCCGGACCGCGTTCCGGTACGTGCTCGCTCTCATCCTGATCCGCAAGCGTCTGCTCAGGGCCGAAGGCGGCCGCGGCGGTCCCTTGACCGTGCGGTTCGCGAGGGATGGACAGGAGGGGCGCGCCTTCGAGATCCCCGATCCCAACCTCGAAGACGCGGTGATCGCCGAGGCGACCGAGCACCTCGCGGCCGTGATGCAGGCCGGCTCCGCATGATCCGGATCGGCGCGATCCTCGCCCTGGCGGCATCCCTCGCGGGCTGCGCCGCGTGCCGGCGTCCGGATGTGTCCCCGCCGGCGCCGATCAATCTCGGGCCGCCGCCCGCTTACGCCGAAGTCGCCGCGGCCGTGAACGCCCGCGTCGCACCGCTCGACCGGCTGTGGTCCACGAGTGTCGCCCGCATCTGGTATCCGGATCGCGAAGGCGAGGAACAGAGCGAACAAGTCGAGGGCCACTTCCAATACATCCGGCCCGACAAGCTCCTGATGACGTTCAACAAGGTCGGCGAGACGTACGCGGCCCTGGGCAGCAACGCCGAGCAATACTGGTGGATCGAACTTCGCGACACCCGGCGCGCGAGCGTCGGAAAGCACGATCGTGTCACGCCCGAACGCGTGGCCGACCTCGGGCTGCCGGTGCATCCGCTCGACCTGATCGAACTCCTGGGGGTGACGGGTCTCCCCGCCGACGGGGGCTCGACAGCCTGGTCCGAGACCGGAATCCACCTTGTGGTCACCGTCCCTGCGCGGCACGGCATGCGGCGAGTCACGCTGGCGCCCGATACCTACGAGCCGGTCACCGTCGAACTGCTCGGCGCCGATGGCTCCGTACAACTCGATTCGTCGTTGCGTAACTACGAAAGCGTTCGAGTGAACTTCGGCCAGCCTTCCGCCCGCGTCGCGCGCGAGGTTCTCATCGCCGATACGAAGGCCGGCGTACGCCTCCGCCTCCGACTCCCCGACGCCGAGAGCCGCTCAAGTCGGCCGAAAGACAGGGCTTTCGATCTCGGTTGGGTGCTGAACTACTACAAGGTCGACGAAGTGACGTCGCTCGACGAATCCGAAGAGCTTCTGCGATGACGCGCCACGAGTACGATGCTCGGATGGCCCTGTCCCCCATCAGTTCGGCCCGGCGATGGAAGGGCGCGATGTGGGTGGCTTGGGCGTTCATCCTGGTCACGTCCGCAGCCGCGGCCCGCGCCCAGTTCGCCCCGGGGGCGGGCGGGTTCAACGTGCCCGGCCGAGCCGACAGCCACGGATGGGTCGTGCTCCCGGCCTCGGGTCGCGACCGCTACGCCGTCCTCCACCTACCGCCCCGCGGGCCGTCAAATGCGGCCGTTCGCGCGGCGCCGGACGGGAGCATGGCCGTGGCGGCTGCGGTCGCCGACAGCCCCGAGGCGATCGCCGCATTCGGTTCGACAGCCTTCCTGGTCTTCCCTCCCCAATCCGTTCCCGATGGTCCGCCCCTGCGGCGGGTGCTGGGAATGATGACATCTCCGGATGAACTCGCCGGCATCTGGGTGTACAACGCCGGCGAACGGCTGACCGCCGTCGGTTCGATCGAAGGGAATGTCGATCTGCTGGGATTCGCTGCGTCGGCACGCGGACCGGTCGCGCTGGTTCGTTCTGCCGCTACAGAATCTTCCGCGTCCTCGGTTCGCCTGATCGTGCTCGAGGCCGGCGTCTGGAAGGAGATTCCGCTTCCCGCGGGTTGGACGCCGGCCGCCATCCACGAAAACGAGAAGCCGACCGCCGGGGTCACTGCTCTCGTCTCCCTCCCGGATGGCGTGGGGCTCATTCACGGGTCCGGCTCCTCACCCGGGATCTGGTCCGTCGCTCTTTCTCGATCCGACGTCTCAGGAGCAGATTCGAGCGCGGCCGCCCCGGTGAACTGGGTATGGACGAAGTGGGATCTCGAGCCCGGCATGCCGCCGCCAACAGGGGCGGTGATGCACGTGCAGGGCCGATTCGTCTACGCCACACGGGCGCCGGGAGGATCGCTCGACCTCTGGACGATCTCGGCAGATGGATCCTTCAAACTCGGTTCGATCATCGGTGTCGGGCCAATCGTCGCGCTGGCGCCCCTGGAACAAACGGGTCGGATCGCCGTCGCGTGGCCCGAACGCGCGGACAACGGATCGATCGGGCCCCGGATGCCCGCGGATCCGGCGGCGTCGGAGGAGGACCTCCGGCTGCGGTACCAGATCCGCGAAATCTCAGCCCTGACCGGGCGGTTGCTTTACTCCGGTCCCCAGACTTCCGGGGGCCTGATCTCGGTCACGCAGTTCCAGGTCCTCGTTCTCATCCTCGTCGGCGTGATGGTGCTGATCATGGTCTTCGTGCTCCGCCCGGATCTGCCGCCCGGCGGCGCCTGGGTACTGCCGGCCGGCGTCGCGCTCGCCGAGCCGGCTCGCCGCGTCGTCGCGACCGCGATCGATCTCCTCCCCGCGTTGCTCGTCGCCTCCCGCATGTCCGGTGTGGGGGTTGGCGAGTTCATCGCCGGGAGCCCGGACGCTGGCGGCGGCGCGGGCCTGCTGCTGCTCCTCGGCTGCCTGTTCGGCGGCTTTGCCCACGCGACACTCTGCGAATGGCTCTTCGGGAAGTCGATCGGGAAGACGCTCGTCGGCTGCGAGGTCATCCGCGTGATCTGGGCCAAATCCGACGAGGACGGGCAGCTCCAGCCCGCCCGGGCCCGTCCCGGACTGTGGGGCGCGATCGCCCGCAACGTCGTCAAGTGGGGGCTCCCGCCGCTGGCGCTCGGAGGGTTGCTCACCCCGGAGCGACGGCACAGGGGCGACATCATCGCCGGGACCGCGGTTGTCATCCGCGTCGAAGGCGAGGAAACCGGCGATTCCGGCCGGGACTAGGCGCGGCTCAGCGCGAAGTTTGCGCGTCTCGATCAAGAATGGCAGACCGGATTCCCGATAACACCCGGGCACGCCCCGGTCCGCCGGGCCGGGCGTGCGGTCGCAGGACGCGGCCGGTCATTTTGTGCGCGGGGCGCAGGGCTGATGGACAAGCCGATTCAACCAACGACAGGACCCGGGACCTCCGAGAGCGCGCCGATTGACTGGCGGCAGAACTGGCAGCTCCCCGCCCTGCTCGCGGCCGGGCTCCTCCTGCTGGGTGGGGTCCTCGCCGCGGTCTTCACGCGCCCGGCGCCCAATGTGCTTGAGGCGCTGGACGAGGCCGAGGCCCACATCGCGGCGGAGCGGTTCAACCCCGCCATCACCACGCTCAAGGAGCGTGTGAAGCCCTACATCGAGGCCGGTGGCACGCCGCCGGCGCTCCTCCGGCGATTTCACCTGGACTGGGCCCGAGCGACGTACCTCGGGCAGCAGGCCGAACGCGTCGATCGCGACATCTACCACCAGAAGATCATCGAGCAGTATCTCGAAGCCGAGAAGGCCGGCGCGGCCCTGGAACCGCGTGACCTGCAGTTCCTTGTCAACAGCTACGTCTCGCTCGGACTCTTCGACAAAGCCCGGACCAGGATCCTCGCGCTCCCGCCCGAAGAGGGCGCCCGGCGCGGCGAGCTGCTCCGGCGCATCGTCACGAAGATGTACGAGCTGCCGAATCCCGATCCCGTGTCGACGCTCGAACTGCTCGCCGAGTTCCAGCGCAGCACGGGCCTTGAGCCCTCGGACCGCGCCTGGGCCCTGGCCCGTCGGGCCGAACTGCTGCTGCGGCAGGGGTACACCGAAGAAGCGATCGCCATGCTCCACCGCCTCATGCCGAGCGTGATGGACGCCGACCCGGCCGAACTCGGCGAGTTGCACATGTTCCTCGGGCGCGCCTACTTCGAGGCCGGCTCCCCCCGCGATGCGGCGCGCCAGCTCGAACTCGCCGTCAGGGCGCTCCCGCCGAATGATGAGCAGCGCGGTGCATCGCTCGCCATCCTGGCCCAGATCGACGCCGGGAGCGGCGAGAAGGACGACGCCCGCCAGAAGTTCGCGGCGATCATTGATGAGTTCACCGACTCGCCGATCCGTCTGGTTGCGTTGCTCGGCCTCGGCCAGGCCCAGGCCGATCTCGGCGCCGCCGATGATTCCATCGCGACGTTCGGGATGCTCGTCGACGAGATCAACGCCGGGCGCAAGCACCGCGACGTCACGCCCGAGCGGGTGACGCAGAGTCTCCTGGACCGTTATCTCGATCGCACCCTCGCGTCGGATATCGAGCGAGCGGTCAAGTACGCGATGCTCGCCGAGCGGCTCTACCGGAAGGACAAGGCGCCGGCCTCCATTCTCCTGTCGCTCGCGCAGGCCAACCGGACCCTCGCGGAAAAGACGCTCCAGGGAGTAGGCCCCGGCGGTTCTCGCGCGCTCGACCTGTCACGCGTCGACCCGGCCACTCGCGAGACCGCGAGGGTCTATTTCGTCAATGCCGCGGGCTACTTCAAGCGTCATGCCGAGGCCGTCTCCGATACCGACAATCAGGCGTACGGTGAGTCGCTCTGGCGGGCCGCGGATTCGTTTGACCTGGCCGGCGATCAGGGCGAGGCCATCCCGCTGTTCACGGAGTACATCGAGGCCTTCCCCGACGATCCGCGCCAGGCCGAAGCCCGATTCCGGCTCGCCCACTCCTACCAGGCGCGCGGTGATTACGACATGGCCGCGTCGCTGTACCAGGGGCTGATCGAGGCTCCGGAAGGCGGAGGGCCCGGGTCCGGCCCGTACGGCGACGCCAGCTATGTTCCGCTCGCCCAGGTGCTGCTCGCCGACAACGAGCCGAACAACGACGCGGAGGCACGCCGACTGCTCGCCGTCGTCGTGGATGGCGGAATCGGCGGGACGGAGACCTCGGTCTTCCGCGACGCCATTGTTCAGCTCGCCGGAGTCGACTACCGGACCGGCGACTTCGCCGCCGCCATCACGCGTCTCGTGGAGGCGACCACGCGCTTCCCGAATGACCCGCAGATCGCCTCGCTCCTGTACCAGCTCGCCGATTCCTACCGGCAGGAGGCCGCGGCGATCGGCCGAACGCTCGAGGAGGCGATGCCCGATGACCGCCGCATCGCGCTCGCTTCCATGCGGGCCGACCACCTCTCTCGCGCCGGCGAGCTCTTCACACAGGCGAGCGAAACGCTCGAGGCCATGGATCCCGCGCGCCGGACCCCGCTGGACAACCTCCAGCTGCGCAACAGCGCCTTCTACCTCGCCGATTGCCGGTTTGAGATGAAAGACTACGACACCGCCATCCGACTGTACGACGCGGCACGGGAACGCTACCCCAGCGACCCGGCGTCGCTCGTCGCGATGGTGCAGATCGTCAACGCCTATCTCGCGAAGGGTGACGGCGAGCGCGCACGCGCGGCGAACGATCGCGCCCTGCGGTTCTACAAGAGCCTGCCCGAGAGCGCATGGCTCGATCCGAACTTGCCCATGGGCAAGCGGGAGTGGCAGCGTTGGCTCGACTCGATGGCACGCCTTCTCCCGAATGCGGCAGGCGTCAACGAAACAGCGACCACCGACGCGGGCGAGGGGCCGCAACGGTAGCGGGGGAATGCACCGGCTTGCACCGCCGGCCCGTTGCAGTGAAGAGTCAAGGATGACGAAACAAACCGGACATCACGGAAACCCGGGCGTACCCGCCGACTTTGAGCATGTCGTCGCGCTGCTCGAGGCGCAGGTCGGTCTCGTCGCCAACCTCGATGAACTCAGCCTCCGCCAGGCGGAACTGATCGAGGCCGAGGACGCCGAACCGCTGCTCAAGCTGCTGGCGAGCCGGCAGGGAATCCTCGATGAGCTCGCCGGGCTCCAGGCCGAGTTCCGTCCGCTGCGCGAAAGGTGGCCGCAGATCCTCGAAGGCTTCGGCCATGCTCAGCGTCTGCAGATCCAGCGACGGCTCGACGGGCTCGCCGCCGCGGCATCACAGATCGCACGGCGCGATGAGGAGGCCCGCACGCGCCTCGGCACCCGGCGCGATGAACTCGCGGCGCAGATCGCCGACGTCGGGCGCGGGCGCGGAGCCCTGGCCGCGTATTCGCGTCCGCCCACCTCGGCGTCCGGCCCGACCTTCCAGGATCGAGAGGCCTGAATGACCCCGCCGGCCGGTCACATCTCCGTCGAAACTCCCGCTCCCGGCGGCCCGCCCGCGGTGGTGGGGGCGCTCGCGCCGACCGATCTCGCGGAGTTGATAGGGGCCTTCAACGAGGTCACAACGCGGTTGCAGGGGACGCACGAAAACCTGCAGCGCGAAGTCGCCGCACTCAAGCTCGAGCTCCACGAGGCCAACGAGCGCCTCAGCCGTTCCCGACGGCTCGCCGCGCTGGGGGAGATGGCCGCGGGCATCGCGCACGAGATCCGCAACCCGCTCTCGTCGATCAGCCTCTACGCCCGCATGCTCCAGCAGGACCTGGCCGACCGGCCGGGTGAGCGGACGGTCGCCGTGAAGATCGGCGCGGCGGTCCGACGCCTCGACGCGGTGGTGAGCGATGTCCTGAACTTCTCGCGCGAACTCAAGGTCCGCCCCGCCTCCAACGACGCCGCGGAACTGCTCGAGCAGGCCCTGGAGTCGTGCTCGCCGGAGATCCCCGCGGGTGTGCGCGTGGTCACCGATAACGCGGGCGCCCCTCCCCTGGAGTGCGACACCGGGCTGGTCCGCCAGGCGCTGGTCAACCTGATCCTCAACGCGTTGCAGGCCATGGCCGATTCCCCGCCGGTCGCCGGGGCCCACACGCTCACGCTGAGTTGCGGCCCAGGAACGGTCCAGGACGAGCGGGGCGGCACCGTGCGCCTGATCGTGGGCGACACCGGCCCGGGCGTGCCCCTCGAGGTCCGGGACCGGATGTTCAACCCGTTCTTCACGACCCGCGCGACGGGGACCGGGCTCGGCCTGGCCATCGTGCACCGGATCGTCGACGCCCACGGCGGGCGCATCCATGTCCGCAATCGCGTCGCGCCCGATCGCGGCGCCGTCATCGAGCTTCATTTCCCCGTGCGGGCCGCGCCGATGTGCAGCGCGGACGGCGCCCGGTTCCTCGGCAGCCCCGCGACGGGCGATTCGGTCGCGCAGGAGACAGATTCATGAATACGGTGCTCGTCGTTGATGACAAAGAGATGATGCGGGACAGCGTCGGCGCGACGCTCCAGCGCGCGGGCTTCACGGTCGTCACCGCGGACGGCGGGGAGGCGGCGCTCGCCGTCATCGCCCGCCGCCGACCGGACGCGGTCGTCACCGATCTGAAGATGCCCGGCGTCGGCGGGCTCGAGCTGCTCGAAAGGGTCCGTGCCATCGACGACGAGCTCCCGGTCGTCATCATGACCGCGTTCGCGGCGGTCGACACGGCGGTCCAGGCGATCAAGCTCGGTGCGTTCGACTACGTCACCAAGCCCTTCGAGGGGGACGAGCTGATCATCGCGATCAAGCGGGCCATCTCGCACTCCCGGATCATCCGCGAGAACGCGCTGCTGCGCGCCAACGGCCCGGAGACGGCGCCGCCCAACGCCGGCCACGGCCTCGTCGGCCTCGCCCGGCTGATCGGCGAGTCGCCCGCGATGCGGCGCGTCAAGGAGCAGGTGCGGGCGGTCGCCCAGTCTCACGGCACCGTGCTCATCTACGGCGAGTCCGGCACGGGCAAGGAAGTCGTCGCCCGGGCGGTCCACGAGCTCAGCCCGCGGGCCGGCGCTCCCTTCCTGCCCGTCAACTGCGCCGCCCTCCCCGAGACCCTGCTCGAGAGCGAGCTCTTCGGGCACGAGCGCGGCTCGTTCACCGGCGCCGAACGCCTGCGCAAGGGCCGCTTCGAACTCGCCGACACGGGCACGCTCCTCCTCGACGAGGTCAGCGAGATCGGCGCCCACATCCAGGCCAAGCTCCTGCGCGTCCTGCAGGAACGCTCATTCGAGCGCGTCGGGTCCAGCTTCGCCATCGGCGTCGACGTCCGGGTCATCGCCACCAGCAACCGCGACCTGCCCCAGGCCGTCGCACGCGAGACGTTCCGTCAGGACCTCTTCTTCCGCCTCAACGTCCTGCCCGTCCACCTCCCGCCCCTTCGTGACCGCCTCGACGATGTCCCCGCGCTGGCCGATCACTTCATCACCCAGACCTGCCGGCGCGAAGGGCGGCCGCCCGCCAGGCTCGATGAGTCCACCGTGGCGCTGCTTCAGACCTACCACTGGCCCGGGAACGTCCGCGAGCTCCAGAACATCTGCGAACGAGCGCTGGTCCTGGCCTCGACACACGACGGCGGGGCCGAACGGCTCATCCATGCCGACCTCATCGAGCCCTGGCTGCGCAGCGGCGTGCCCGCGCCCGCCCCGACGACGGACGCGGCAATCGAGCACAAGCCCGCCAACGGGAGCCCCGCCCCGGTCGCCGCGACAGTCCGGCGCCTGGAGGACATCGAACGCGACGCCATCGTCCACACGCTGCATGGGTTCAACGGTCACCGCCAGAAGACCGCACGCGCCCTGGGGATCGGGGTCCGGACACTCGGCCTCAAGCTCAAGAAATGGAAGGAGCAGCAACTCGTCGCCGAGTCGCTGTAGGGGTCTGGCCCGGCGTTTGCGTTCATGGAGCGGTACATGTTCGTTCATGATGTGGTCAACTCGGGCGCGATTCCGGTTCTGGAGATGACCCTCCGGTTCGCCGGACGCCGTCAGGCCGTCATCGTCAACAACATCGCCAACCTGTCCACGCCCGATTACCGGCCGACGGATGTCTCCACCGGCGACTTTCAGAAGCTCCTGAGGAACGCCATCGACCGCCGACGCGAGGCGGGCGCGGACCGTGCCGGCCAGTTCGAATGGAGCCAGACCCGGGAGGTCCGGCGCGACGGCCAGGACGGGCTTCGACTCGTTCCCCGCACCGATTCGCAGGGCGTTCTCTTCCACGATCGCAACAACCGCGACCTCGAGCGCACCATGCAGGATCTGGCCGAAAACGGCGCGGTCTTCCGCATCGCCGGCGACCTGCTCCGCAACCGCCACCACCAGCTGAGCAGCGCCATCGCCGAACGAGTGACCTGATAGAGGGCCCGGATGTACGGAGCACTGGACATTTCAGCGAGCGGCATGGTCGCCCAGCGGATCAGGCTTGAGAGCATCTCCGCCAACATCGCCGGGAAGGACTCGTACGGCGTCGACGCCAACGGCAACCCCGAGCCGTACCGCCGCCGGCAGGTCCACTTCGCCCCCGGCGACCCCACCGCCCGGACCCGGGCGGGGCGCGAACTCGGCGTCCACGTCGCCGGAATCGAGATCAGCGACTCGCTCCCGACACCCAAGTACGACCCCACGAACCCGCTCGCCCACACCACCGGACGCTTCAAGGGCTATGTCTTCACGTCCGATGTGAACCCCGTCATCGAGTACATCAACGCCCTCGAGGCTTCCCGCGCCTACGAGGCCAATGTCGTGGCCGCAGAGGCCACCAAGACGATGATGGCACAGGCCTTGCGTTTGCTCGCCTGAATGGGCGGGCCCCGCGCCCGCCGACCGGAGTCCTGAGGAATGACCGACCCGCTTGGACTGATCGGATCCGTAGGGAACGCCGCACAAGGCCGTCCGGGCGTTTCGCCCGCCGGCGGCGTCCCCGCCGATCCCTCGCAGCCCAGCTTCAAAGACGTTCTGCTCAAGAACATCGACGAGGTCAACAAGCTCCAGCAGGACGCCAATACCGCCATGGAAGACCTCGCCAGCGGCCGTCGAAACGACCTCGAGGGCGTGCTGATCGCCACCCAGAAGGCCGACACCGCCTTCAAGATGCTCCAGGCCGTCCGCAACAAGGTCATCCAGGCCTACGAAGACATCCAGCAGATGAGGGTCTGATCCCGTCCGGGCCGCGCAAAGCCTGCACCTTCGCGCAGATTCCGCCGCGCATCCTCCGCCTCCATTCAAGCAACTCCCGCGCCGCGTCCGAAGCTAGGGACGAGCACGGCCTTGCGCGGCCGCGCTGCGGGTGCGCGAGGATCGCGCGTGCGAACCCGGCCTGGAGGGCCTCACCATGGAACGACTCCGCATAGTGCTGGCGACGATCCAGAAGCACCTCGGGGGGCTCAACGCCACCCATCGGCTGCTCATCGGGTGTCTCGCCGTCATCATGCTGATGACGCTCTTCCTGGTCAGCCAGTACGCGGGCAGCCCGTCGCTCGTTGAACTCCTGCCCACCGCGGCGCCAGCGGCCCAGCAGCGGGCCGTGGCCGCGCTCGCCGCGTCCGGCCTCGGGGTCAAAGAAGTCGCCGGCAAGGCCATGGTCCCTTCCGACAACCGGCAATCCGCGCTCGCCGTCCTCAACCAGAGCGGCCAGATGCCCTCGGATACCACGCTGATCTTCGAGAACTTCACCGACAAGGTCTCCTGGATCAACTCCAAGGACATGAACCGCAGCATCCTGCTGCGCATGCTCGAGAACGAGCTGGCCGGCGTCCTCGCCAAGCACGCCGGCATCAGCGCCGCCAAAGTCTTCCTCGACGTTCCCGAGCCCACGGGCATCGGTGCCGGCGTCGCCCTCCCCAAGGCCGCCGTCACCCTCTTTTCCAGCACCGGCGGGGCCGTCGATCAGAAAGCCGTGGACGCCGCGGCACGCCTCGTCGCGGGGGCCGTCGCCCGGCTCGATCTCTCCAGGGTCGTCATCAACGACGGGACGGTCGGGGGCCCCCGCCAGGTCACCGACGACAGCCAGATGGCCCCGACCACCGCCCGCGACGCCGCGCAACTCGTCGAGCGTCAGTTCCAGGACCGCATCCGCAACCTCGTGCGCCACATCGACGGCGTTGTGGTCGAGGTCACCGCCATGGTGGACGTCAAGCGGCGTCAGGAGCAGGAGACCCAGTACCTCGAGCCGAAGAAGGGCACGGTCTCGGTGCAGAAGTCCGAGCGATCCATGACCGACACCGAGACGGTCGCCTCTCGCTCCGCCGAGCCCGGCCTGCGGTCGAACACCTCCGCCAGCATCAACGCCGGCCCCGACGGCGGCGGGACGAAGTCGGCCAAGAGCGAGACCGACACGGAGAACGAGGTCAAGATCGGCAGCCGCGTCTCCCAGACGTCCGATCCCGGCGGAACGCCGATCTCGCTGGTCGCGACCGTGAACATCCCCCGTGCCTTCATCATCGGCACGCTCGCCGCCGAAAAGGCGGCCGCGGCGGGCACCGGGGGGACGGCACCGGCCGCGCCGACGGAGACCGAGATCCAGGACCGCTTCAAGCTGGAAGAAGCAAGCATCCAGAAAAGCGTCACGCCGCACCTCCAGTCGCGCATCGACGGAGGCCAGGTCGTGCCCGGCGAGGTCGTCGTCGCGCTGGTGGCGGGTCAGGGCTCGCTCGCGGCGGGCATGATGGGCAGCCCGGCCGGCGCTTCCGGCCCGAACGGCGGCGGGACGCTGGGCACGATCCTCGCTTTGGGTAGCGGCGTCGTCGACAAGGTCGTCCTGGGTGCACTCGCCGTCGTGGCCCTGGGCATGATGCTGCTCATGGTCAAGCGAGCCGGACGCCGGGTGGAGATGCCCTCCGCGGAGGAACTCGCCGGCGTGCCCCCGTCCCTGACCACCAAGACCGACCTCGTCGGCGAGGCCGACGAGTCCGAAACGGCCATCGAGGGCATCGAGGTCGGCGACGAAGAGATCAAGGCCGGCAAGCTCCGCGAGCAGGTCTCCGATCTCATCAAGAAGAGCCCCGAAACCGCCGTCGCCATGCTCAACCGCTGGGTGACCACGGAGTCCTGATCCGCACCCGCTCGGAGCCCGCTCTCCATGCCGCGCAAGCCCAACGAGAAGCTGCCCACAACCCCCGCGGAACTCGATGGCGTCACGAAGGCCGCGATCCTGCTCCTCGCCCTCGGGCAGGAGGACGCTGCGGTCCTCATGCAGCAGCTCCCGTCGGAGATCGTCGAATCCGTCACCCGCGAACTCGCCGGTCTCGGGCGCGTCCCCTCGCAACTCGCTTCCGCCGTCGTCGAGGAGTTCTACAACCACACGATCGCGACGCACTACGCGGCCGAAGGCAACCTCGAGTACGCCCGGCAGATCCTGGCCAACTCGCTCGATCCGAAGATGGCCGACCGCGACCTGCAGCAGATCCAGACACAGGTCCAGAAGAAGCCCTTCTCCTTCCTCCAGCGGGCCGAGAGCGAGAACCTCCTGACATTCATCCAGGAGGAGCACCCCCAGACCATCGCCCTGATCCTCTGCCACCTCCCGCACCACAAGGCCGCCGAGATCCTCGTCGGCCTGCCCATGCAGAAGCAGATCGAGGTGATCAAGCGCGTCGCGAACATGGAGCAGACGAACCCCGACGTCATCCGCGAGGTCGAACGAGGGCTCGAGAGCCGCCTGGCCAACATGCTCATGCAGTCCATGGAGAAGGCCGGCGGGGTCCCGACGGTTGCCGAGATCCTCAACCTCGCCGACCGCTCGACGGAAAAGACGATCATGGAGGGCCTCGAGGCCGACGATCCCGACCTCGTCGAGCAGATCCGCCGCCTCATGTTCGTCTTCGAGGACGTCATGCTCGTCGACGGCAAGGGCATCCAGGCCGTTCTCAAGGAGGTCGACAACGACGAACTCTCCCTCGCCCTCAAGACCGCCTCGGAGGAGCTCAAGGCGAAGATCTTCTCCAACATGTCCGAGCGGGCCGCCCAGCTCATCAAGGAAGACATGCAGTTCATGGGCCCCGTGAAGATCAGCGACGTCGAGGCCGCGCAGCAACGCATCGTCGACATCGTCCGCAGGCTCGAGGAGTCCGGCGAGGTCATCATCCAGGGCCGCGGCGGGGACGCCGAGGTCATCGTGTGAGGCACCCCACGTGGCGCTGATCAAGAAGATCCACGCGGGCAACGACGTGCGCAGCGCGGTCGTACTCGATCTGGGCGACCTCAAGCGCCAGGGCGACATCATCAAGTCCGCGGCCCGAGCCGAGGCCGACCGCATCCTCGCCGCCGCACGCGACCAACGCGATCGGTCCACCGCCGAGTCCGTCGAGCGGGGACACCGCGAAGGGTTCGAACGCGGCATGCGCGAGGGCCACGAACGGGGCTCCGCGGAAGGGCGCGACCTCGCCCGGGGCGAGTACGCCGAACGCCTCGGCGCGATCGAGAAGGCGTGGTCGCAGCAGCTCGAGGCCTTCACCGCCGCCCGGGAACGGATGCTCGTCGAGGCGCGGCTCGACATCGTCCGCCTCGCCGTCCGGTTCGCGCAGATCGTCACGCGCAAAGCCGTCGCCGCCGACCCCGCCGCCGCGGTGTCGCAGCTCGAGGCCATCCTCGCACAGCTCTCGAGCTCCACCCGTCTGTCCGTCTCCGTTCATCCCGATGATCTCGAGCAGCTCCGCGCCGCGCTGCCCGCCTTGTCCGCGCGCCTCGCCGACGCCGCTCATGTCGAACTCGTCGCCGACGCCGCTCTCCCACGCGGCTCCTGCATCGCCCGCACGCCCCGCGGGGCGGTCATCGACGCCTCGATCGAGACGCAACTCGAACGCCTCGCCGACGCCATCCTCCACGGCCCCGACGAGGGGAGCGCCGCCCCGTGACCGTCCTCGATCCCGAGATCGAGACCCTCGCCCAGGTCCTGCCTCTCCGCGTCGTCGGGCGCGTCGGCACCCTGCGCGGCCTCACGCTCCAGGTCGAGGACCTCCCGCTCCCGATCGGTTCGCTCGTCGCCGTGG
>CAZMPE010000017.1:0-15298 GCA_964567955.1 uncultured Phycisphaeraceae bacterium
CGGACGTGACCGGGGCCACCAAGCTCATGGGCGGGGCCGAGATGTGCATGCCCGGCGACAACATCACCATGGAGATCGACCTCGGCGACAAGCCCGTCGCCATGGAAAAGGGCCTCCGGTTCGCCGTCCGTGAGGGTGGCCGCACCATCGGCTCGGGCGTCGTCGTCGAGATCATCGAGTAAGAAGCGGTTTCCCCCGCAGCCCCGAGCCGGGCGCGGGACGACGGAGGGTGCCTAACATCCAATCGGCCCATCGGTCGCGCGACCGATGGGCCGCTTTTCTGAAGAGAACCCGGTCCCGACGCCCGAACGGCGGGACGGCGCGAGCGAAAGAAGGTAGCGGCCATGGCGAAGAAGAAGGCGGCGGCACGCGAGTACTTGTGGCTCCAGTGCACCGAGAGCGGCGATCTCAACTACCGCACGGAAGTCAACACCAAGGGCGGCATGCCCGAGAAGCTCAAAGAGGGCCTCCGCAAGTTCTCGCCGCGGCTCCGGAAGCACACGCTCCACCGCGTCAAGAAGAAGTAGAAACACGGCCCGGGAGCGTCGCGCTCCCCACGGCCGTCGCAAACGACGACGATGGCGCCGCCGCCACCGTCCGGACGGACGCCGGTAGCTCAACTGGTAGAGCAGCGGATTCCAAATCCGCAGGTTGCGGGTTCAAGTCCCTCCCGGCGTGTTGAACGACCACCGGTTCCGGGGCGCTCGCGGGGAATGGCCCCCGGGCCCGGAACGACACAGAGGATGATCCGATGCCGCTTGGTCTGCATAAGCCGGGGCAGGGCTACTGGGTGCGGGTGATGACCGCGTCGATGTGCGCCGTGGTGATCCTCGCGGCGTCGGCGTGGCTGTGGCGCCAGCTCCAGGCCGTCAGCCTCACCGGGTCCGAATGGAGCCTCACGCTCGTCTCGGCGACCGGGTCCGCGCAGGTCGGTTCAGCGGTCGAACTCGTCCGCCGCCCGGTCACGCCCGACGCCGAGCCGATCCGGATCGGCACGGCGGTCATCAGCAAGCTGGTCGGCACGTCGCCCGCCGCCACCACCATCCAGGTCAGCGATGTTTCCCTCGTCGACGGCGAACTCATCTCGAACAACGTGCGCGTCGTCGCGACCGACCCCGCCTTCACCGGAACGGTGAGCCTCTACAAGGCCGTGCCGCTCTTCGAACGCATCTACCTGCAGGCCGGCGGCGTCGGCCTCCTGCTCATCGTCGGCGCCGGGTTCGTGTACTGGCTCGTGGGCGTCAAGCCCGCAACGTCCGAGTTTCTCATCGCGACCGACGGCGAGATGAAGAAGGTGAACTGGTCCACGCGCAAGGCGATCATCGACTCCACCTGGGTCGTCATCGCGTGGTCGGTGATCCTGGCCGCGACTCTTTCCATCATCGATCTCGGGTTCGCCAAGATCTTCAAACTCATCGGCGTGCTCGACTGACCGCCGACGGAGATGACCATGACACAGACCAACACGAAGACCGGCGATCAGCCGATGGACGGACGCCCCAACGAGAAGGTCGACCTCCTCCCCGCGGGTGAGCCGATCCGCCAGGAGGGCATGAACTGGTTCGTCCTCCGCGTCGCCTCCAACAAGGAAAGCTCGGTCCGCGAGACCCTCCTCCGCAAGGTCCAGATCGAGAACATGGTCCACCTCGTCGGACGCATCCTCGTCCCCACCGAGAAGGTCAAGACCGTCAAGGGCGGCAAGCAGAAGATCACCGAGAACAAGCTCTACCCCGGATACGTCTTCGTCGAGATGCGCCTCGAGCCCGACGGACGCATCCCGCAGGACGTCTTCTTCCTCATCAAGGAGACGACGGGCGTCGGCGACTTCGGCGGCACCGCGGGCCGCCCCACGCCCATGAAGGACCACGAGATCGAGAAGATGCTCAAGGACTCCAAGAAGCCCGAAGAGCTCCCAACGGTCAAGATGGTCTTCGAAAAGGGCGAGAAGGTCCGCATCAAGGAAGGCCCGTTCCAGAACTACGAGGGCACCGTCGACGAACTCCTCCCCGACAAGGGCCTCGTCCGCGTCCTCGTCACCATCTTCGGACGGCAGGCCCCCATCGAGCTCGAGGAATGGCAGATCGGGAAGGCCGAAGAGGTCTGATAGGCCCCTGAGCCCGGCAACGCCGGAACTATGCTTCGCCGGCACCACCCCGACGGAGGGAGCCGATGACCGGCGCGACGGGCAACGCACCCACTTGGACCACCCCAACCCCCCCGGCGCGAAAACGCCGCCGCCGACGGTTCATCCTGCTCGGCGCCGCCGCCCTCCTCGTCCTCGCCGTCGCACTCGCGCCCGTCATCGCCGGGTGGATCGCGCCGGGTTACGTCGCCGGAGCCATTGAAAGCTCCCTCCGCGGCCGCGCCACGGTCGACCGTGTCTCTCTCGGATGGTTCTCATCCCAGACCGTCGGGCCCGTCACCATCACCGACGACGCCGGCGACGAAGTCGCACGCCTGCAGATTTCCGCTTCGCGCGGCCTGCTCGGCCTTCTCACCGGCGCGATCGGCATCACCGACCTCGACCTCGGCGACGTGCGCGTCTCGGGACGCATCACCGTCGTCCGCGGCGCGGAGGGGACCATCAACCTCCTGCAGCTGACCAGGCCCGCGCCCCCGCCCGGCGCCGCCGGAACGCCGAAGCCCGCCGCGGCGGATTTCGCCGCCCGTCTTATCCTCGACGACCTCGAGATCAACTACACCGACCCATCATCGGGCGCCCAGGCCGTCCGCCTGCGCAAGATCAGCGGCGCCGGCTCCTGGCTCCCGGGCTCGCCGGTCACGTTCACCTGCACATCCGAGGCCGCGTACGGCACGGACTCCGGCGAGGCGGGTGTCAACGTGACGATCCTCAACCTCGTCGGACCGGACGGCGCCATCACGCCGGACAAGGCCACCGTCAGCGCTTCCGTCGACATGCGGTCCATCCCCACGTCGCTCGCCGATGCCGTCGCGGGCGCCAACGGCGAACTGGCCCGCGAGCTCGGCGACCGGATCTCCGGCGCGCTCCAGATTCAGGGCGAACTGCTCAACTGCGAGACCCGCCTCTCGCTCGCGTCGGACGGCCTCAGCGCCGCCGTCGACCTGCGCCTCGACCGCACCCGCGGCCCGAATCTCGTGCTGACCACCTCACGGCCCTCGACGGTGCGCGTGCGCTCCGGGGCGCTCGCGGCCGTCGCCCCGCGCATCCGCACCCTCGTCGAGGAGCGGATCGAGATCGACGCCTGGCCGGAGGTCACCATCGGCCTCGACGACCTCACCCTGGTCTTCGCCCCGGGCGCTCCCTTCGGCCTCGACCTCAAGGCCTCCGGCGCCGGCATCACCCTTGGGACGGAAGCCTTCTCCGGCGTCGCCCCGGCCCTCACCGACGCCGACTCGCCGCAACCCTTCCGCCTCGCACCCGTCAGCATCACATTCTCGGCCCCGACACTCGGCGGACCGGTCAAGCTGCTCGCCGACGCCGCCGCGCGGATCGCCGGTGAGTCGGCCGGCTCCCTTTACGTCGACGTGACCGCCTCCGGTCTGCTGGACGATTCCGGCTCACTGCGGGTTCCGATCTCCTTCGCCGGATCCGTCCTCGTCAACGGCGTCGCCAGCAGCCTCGCCGAGCCCTTCGTCCGCGGCACAGGTATCCAGGTGGCCGGCGATTTCGGCCCGGAGGTCGACGCCGCGCTGCGCGCCACGTCCACCGCGGGTTCCTCACCGGGCGCCGACCTCGATCTCGAGATCCGATCGGACAACGTCCGGCTCGACGCCGCGATGCGCCTGCTCGACGGCGTGCTGCGATCGACCGGCGACGGGCTCGACCTGCGCGTCGTCTCCGCCGGCCCGCTCCTGAACCGCACGCTCGCCGCCGCGGGTATCACGATCGAGTCGGGCGGCGGCGGCGACATCACCGCGCCCGAGTTCACTGTCGACCTCAACCGTGTCGCGACCGGCGCCTCGCCCGACCTGCGCGCCGTCGCTTTCACGTCGAAGATCACGACCAACCCCGCGACCGGGCGCGCGACGCTCATCGCCGGCGAGCCGGCGCGCCCGTGGGACCTCGCCCCGATCATCGCGACCGTCGACGCGCGCGAGCCCGGACGCGCCGTCGTCACCCTCAACACCAACGCCAGGCTCGACGGGGAACTCGCCGGCGTCGTGGATGTCGACCTCACGCTCGCCGGGCTCCTCGACGCCCGGGGCCGATTCGCGGGCGGAATCCCGGATCAGTTCGAGGGCACCGCCTCGATCAAGGGCGTCTCCACCGTCCTCGCCCGGCCCTGGCTCGAGCGCTTCCGCCTCGACCCGGCCCGCGATCTCGGCGCCCGCTTCGATATCGATCTCGCCGCCGTCGCACGCCCGGGCCGGCTCACAGCCGCGCCCATCACCGACATCGACCTCAACGTCCGCAGCCCGAGGATCACGACGGTGGCCTCGCTCACGCACGACGGCGATTCCCTCCGCGGCCGCGACACCATCGACCGACCCGGTCTTGAAGTGATCGTCCGGGCGCCCGCCGGCATCGCCGACGCGATGTTCGGCGCCGACGGACGCGCGCGATTCACCGGCGAGGGGTACTTCAAACTCACCGCGACCGCCCTCCGCGTACCGCTCGAATCCGGCTCGCTCCGCTACGAGCGTGCCGCGGCGTCCTTCGACACCGCCTTCGGGGGCTTCGCCCTCGACCTGCCCGCGCAGGCCGGACGCCCCGGTTCCGCCGCGAGCGTGCAGATCGGTCGCATGAACGCCTCCGCGCGGCTCGCACCGGCCCTTCCCGTCGCGCTGAAGGTCGACGGCACGCTCACCCACGACGGCCGCCCGTTCGTCATGAACGCCGACCTCGCCCTCACCGGTCTGTTCGATTCGCCCGCCGTCCCGCGCCCGACGGGCACGTTGACGCTGACGGACCTCCCCGCCGCGCTCGCCCGTCTTGCCCCCGTCAGCGCCGAACTCGCCTCGCTCATGGAGGACGCCGCGGGCCGGACCCTGACGCTGAAGCTCGCCTCCGGCAGCCCCGAGAGCGGCGCGCAGCGCCTCGACATGACGCTCGACATCGAGAGCGAGAACATCACCGGGCGCGCCGTCGCCGCGATGGGCGCCGACCGCCTCGCCATCAGCCGCGCCGAGTTCAACGCCACCCTCACGCCCCGCGCCGCGGATTCGCTCCTCCGCTTGTACGCGCCCAACATCCAGCCCCCCCCGCGCATCGTTGCACCCGCCGCCGTTTCTTTCGCGATCCAGCCGCTGCGCATCCCGATGACGAAGGAGGCCGGCTTCGACTGGGCCAACGCCGAGGATCTGCAGGCCCGCATCCGGCTCGACGGCCGCCTCGTCGCGACCGGCCTGACCATCGCCGGCGCCGAGGGCGCACCCCGCCATCTCGGGCCCCTCGGCCTCGAACGGACCGAGGTCAACGCCCGGTTCCCCTTGTCGTTCACGGCCACCCGCGTCGGCACCGCGGCCGCCGCGTTCACAGGACGCGCTCTCGCCGGCGCCGAGGGCGAGCGCCTCGGCGACCTCGAGGGGGACATCACACTCGACCTCGCCGGCGGCCCGATCGCGAGCACGCTCAAGCTGACCGACGTGAACACCCGCCGCCTCGAACTCATCATGGAAAGGCCGATGCTCATCACGGGCGCCATGGGGCCGACCGCATCGGTGGACTCCACCCTCTCCGTGGAACGCGCCCCCGGTTCCCAGCCCGGCGCGTACGAACGGATCACGCTGACCACCACCGTCGCCTCGCCCCGCGTTGAGACCCGGCAGCCCATCAAGGCCGTCGTGACGCCGGACTCGACCGCCCTCTCCGCCCCCGCCGTCTTCCGCTGGCAGATGGACCCGCAATGGGCCAACCGCTACGTCCTGGCCAACCCGGAACGCGCACGCGACGATCCCCAACCCGTCGCCCGATTCACCAAGGCCTCCGATGTGACGCTCTCGATCTACCGCTTCAGCCTCGGCCCCGCCGCAACACCGATGGCTCCCGGCGTCTTCGCCGTCGACGCGCAGGTCGAGACCCCCTCCATCAACGTCGCCGCCGCCAACGGCACGCCCTCCCAGTTCGCGAACTTCCGGCTGCGCTCACAGAGCGGCGGCCCCGGCCAGGCGGCCGGCACGCTCGGATTCAGTCTGAAGATGGACGCGGAGCAGGGCGGCGTCGCGGGCGCGCCGATCACCGCCGAGGGCGGCGTCTACCAGCTCTGCGACGACAAGGGACAGCTCACGACGGATCGCGCCGCGCTCACCGCGACCATCGACGCCAAGGACTTCCCCACCGCGCTCGTCGACGCCCTGGCGCACCGCAACGGACTCCTCGTCGAGCTGCTCGGCCCGACCATTACGCTCAAGGCCGACGCCGCGGGGCTCTCGAAGACCGGCGGCAAGCTCGCCGCAACCGCCGGCTCGCCGCGCGCCACCGCCGAAATCCGCGGCACCGTCCGCGACGGCGCGTTCGTCGCCGAGACGCCGGTCCGCATGAACCTCGTCGAGATCACCCCGGCGCTCGGCGAGATGCTCGTCGAGGGCCTCCCCGTCGTCGGGCGATTCGAGAAACGGCGCGAGGACGGCCCCGCGACCGTGGTCGTGACGGGGTTGAGGGCCCCGATCGGCGACGACCTCAGAAAGCTCAACGGCGACGTCGTGCTCGAACTCGGAAAGGTCCGGTTCCAGACCAGCGACGACCTCGCCGCGATCCTGCGCGAGATCGGGCAGCGCGAGGCCGGCACCCTCGGACGCCGCGTCGCACCCTTCCGCGCCTCCATCCGCGACGGCGTGATGACCTACGAACGCTTCACCGTCCCCCTCGGAGAGTTCAACATCGACACCCGCGGCATCAAGGTGGACTTCGCGGAGCGCACGCTCGACGTCGTGACCTACATCCCGCTCGGCGCGCTGACCGACGAGGCCGCGGGTATCTTCAACTCCGGGCTGGGCAAACTGCTCGGCGGCGCGGTGCCGTCGATCGAGCGGGCCACCATGGTCCCCTGGCGGACGAAGGGAACCTTCGAACGCCACACCACCCGCCCGGACCTCGAGCTCTTCGTCAAGGAGTTCGGGCGGAACCTGCTCGGCCCGGGCAAACTGCTCGAAGACCTTCTCAAGCGCGTGGGCGGCTGACCGGACGGCAGGACTCGTCCTCGCCCAGAACGAACGATTTTTCGCCCCACAGCCGGTCCAGGCGTGGACGCACCCCGTCCGCGCCGGGCAGCGAGCGCCCGCACGCGATGAGCAGATCGACCAGCCCGTCGAAGTCCGACAGCGCGATGTACTCGGGTCCGACCCGCGCGGGCGACGTGTTCGTCCCCGCCTGCACCGCCGCCAGATCCGCCATGTTGTGGTAGTTCCCCAGCGGCAGGCAGACGCACGTCGCCTCGTACCCGTACTGACAGAACACCGTCGCCTCGCACGCCCCGCCCGCCATCAGCTTCCGCTGCCACTTCCACTTCGGCGCCTCGCTCTGCTTCTGAGACGCCGTGATCGGCGGCGCGCCGGCCACTTCCTCCGCGCGACGCGCGATCGCCCCCGTCAATGACGGTGAGAAAATGCTCAACCGGTCCCCCACCCGCACGATCGGGCCGCCCCCGATCGGAGAATCCTCGAACGACCGGCTGTTCTCCAGCGCGATCACACGCGCGCCGGCCGGCATCGTCCCGTCGCGGCACGCCGCGATCGCCCCGAGAAAACCGATCTCCTCCGCTCGCGTGAACAGCAGCCGGACATCCGCGCCCCACGAGCCCGGTCCCAGCGCGAGCAACTCATCGAAAGCCGCGAGCGCCGCGGCGGCCGCGGCCAGGTCGTCGCACGCATGCGTGTGCACCACGCCGTCGACCACTCGCGCCGGCGGCAGCTCCCACGTCGCCACGTCGCCCGGACGCGGCGCCGTCTCGTCCCAGCCCTCGCCGCCCGGCCCGGCCACCTCGCGGTCCAGGTCGGCGAGGTACGACTTGAAGACAGCGCATCCCGTCTCCGGATGCCCGGTCAGCGTGCACGGGTGTCGCGTGCCGTCCGCGCCGTGAACCACGACCCGCGCGTCCACGAAGTAGTCTTCCATCACCCCGCCGCGGAACGCCAGCTGCACCGTTCCCGGGCTCACCACGCGCTCGACGACGAACGCGGGATGATCCAGATGCGCCGTGAAGTAGACCGGCGGGCCCGCGGGCGCCCCGGGCTTGTCCGACGACAGGGTCAGGTTCCCGGCGGCGTCCGCCGTCACCGCCACGCCCGGACGCGCCGCGCCCCAACGACGGATCCAGTCGAGGATCCGACCCTCGCGACCCGCCGCCGTCGGCAGTTGGGTCAGTTCGAGCAGCCAGGCGTGGTGCGCGGCACGGGCGTCGGCGGATACGTTCACGGCAGATAGTAGTGAGCCGCCCGTTTCACGGCCCGGCGCGAAGAGACGGGGCCTTGCCGTCGGCGCCGAACTCGTCGATCAGCCGCACGCAGAGCTCCGGCTGCTCCAGGTGGATCGAGTGCATCCCTTCCGGCACCGGCAGCAGCGTCGCGTCCGGGAGCTGCGCCGCGAGCTTGTAGCCCATGGAGATCGGCAGCGTCTCGTCGCGTCGACCCCACAGGATCAGGCACGGCACATCGACGCGTGCGTACCCCTCTTCGAGCGACTCCATGGCGTCCCAGTCGGGCCGGAGCGTCGGCCCCTGCTTCCACGTGATGGCGTTGCGCAGGAGAGCCTGCATCCCACGTCGGCGGCGCTCGCTCTTGAGAATCTCCAACCGCTTCTCCGCCTCTTCCCGCAGCGGCACCACGCTCGCCGGAGTGCTCTCGATCGTCCCGTCGGTCACCCGGCCCTCGATCAGCCCGAGCGTGATGCCCAGATTCAATCGGAGATTCGATGCTTGCGCAAGCTCGAGGAACAGCGAATCGGGCCGGTGCACGCTCACGTCCGCCGGCGAGAGCAGCACCAGCCGGTCCACCAGGTCCAGTACGCCGGCGTGACCGGACCGGATCTCAGGGTCCGCGAACATCCGGATCGCCAGCATCCCGCCGTACGAGTGCCCGACGATCGTCACCGCGGAGGGCGGCGACTCGCGGCGCGAGAAGCGCTCCTGAACCGCCTCCAGCGTCCGCCGCGCAACGCCCTCCGGCGTGTAGACATCCTCAGCCCCCCGCGGATCGGGCGCATCGCTCGCGCCGCACCCGGGCATCTCGACGATGTAGACATCGTTCGTCGCGCACAGGCCGCCGACGATGAACCGCCACGTCGACATGTCGGAGAACACGCCGTGAAGAAGCACGACCGCGCGCTCCCGCGTCCCCGGGCCGTACTCCGTCACCGCCAGCCGGACGGTCGGCTCGTCCGGGCCCCCGGTCGGCACCAGCGTCTGGCAATGCGGGAACTCCGCCGCCCGGTCCTTCAGCGCCGCCAGCGCCGGGATCGTGTCCTCGCTCGTCAGCGAACTGGCCGAGCGGCACCCGCACAGCAGCAGCGCCAAGCCCAAAAGGAGAATCGATCGTCCAACCATGATGCGCGGCTCCGAGCTCATGTTAGTGAAAGCTTACTCGGATGAATCGCGTCGTTCAACCCGCCCGGTCACCGCCCGCGCGTGCTGCGGATGCGCCCGTGCATCCGCTTGGGCGGCAGGCGCGACGGCACGATGCCGCCGGGGAACTTCGACGGGTCGGCCGACGAGATCGCCTGCGTCGCCTCGCGTGCGACCACCTCGAGCCGCCCCACCTTCGAGGCATTCGAACGCGCCCGTTCCTCCTGCTCCCGCGCGATCGACTCGGGCACGGGCCCGGGCTTGAAGTCGGAGTAATCCAGTTTCGGGATCTCCGCGTTGATCAGGTGCTCGATGTCCGTCAGCAGCCCGCCCTGGTCCGGCGTCACGAACGACCACGCCACGCCGCCGCGACCGGCCCGCGCCGTGCGCCCGATCCGGTGCACATACAACTCCACGTCGTCGGGCAGGTCGTAGTTGATCACGTGCGTGATGCCGTCGACGTCGATGCCGCGGCTGGCGAGGTCCGAGGCGATGAGCACCTCGAGTTGTCCGGCCCGCAGTTTCGACATGACCTGGTTGCGCTTCCCCTGGCCGAGGTCGGCGTGGATGGCGTGCGCGTCGATCCCCTTGCTGCTCAGGTAGCGCGCCAGGTCGTCGCACGTGCGCTTCAGCCGGCAGAAAACAAGCGTCAGCGCCGGCTCCTCGTGCGTCAGCAGGTGACGAAGCAGCGGCTTCTTGTCCCACGGCGCCACCGGAAGATGGAACTGCTGCACCAGGTTCACCGTCAGCGACCCGGCCGTCACGATCAGCTTCTCCGGGTCGCGCATGTACTGGCGCGCCAGCCGGTCGATGTCGGGGCTGATCGTCGCCGAGACGAAGATCGTCTGGCGGTCCTTCGGGCAGGCCGAGAGGATCTTGCGGATGTCCTCGCGGAACCCGATGTCCAGCATCCGGTCCACCTCGTCGAGCACCGCGAACTTGATGTTCCGCAGGTGGATGTGCCCGCGCCCGATCATGTCCATGATCCGCCCGGGCGTCCCCACCAGGATCTGCGGGTCGCGCTTCAACTTGTCCGCCTGCGCGCTGATCCGCTGGCCGCCATAGATCGCCGCCACACGGATCGGCGTGAACTTGCCGAGTTCCTCCAGCTCCGCCGCGATCTGGATCGCCAGCTCGCGCGTCGGCGCCAGGATCAGCGTCTGAAACGGAAGCTCCTTCACCGCCATGTGGAAGAGCGGCAGACCGAACGCCGCCGTCTTGCCCGTCCCCGTCTTCGCCTGGCCCAGCACATCGCGCCCGGTCAGCACGACCGGGATCAGGCGCGCCTGGATCGACGTGGGGTGCTTGAACCCCGCCGCCTCGATCCCCTTGAGCACGCTCGAGCGCAGCCCGAGATCGGCGAACGTCGTCCCCGTGGCGAAGATGTCCTCGCCCGGTTTCGGCGCCGGTGCGCCGGTTTCGACGGTGGAGTCCGGCATCGGAACGGGTGGAGTCTCTTCGGTTGGAGCGGGAGCGGGATGAGTCTGCATGTACCTCGTACGCCGCGGCGGTTCGGCCGAGACGCGCTCTCGAGGGATGACAGACGTGGACGGCCGGGCTACGCCGCGCGGTTCGCGGCATCGGGAGCCAGGCCGAGGACGTGCATCATCCGCCTCAAGACGCGCCGCGGTACACCGCGGACCCTTTGTCCGCCCGGCGGCCCGACGGTGTGCGGAACAACCGCTCCGGAAGCCGCGCGGGGCGTTGACGGGTGATGTTAGGCGGGCGGGGCCCGTCGATCACGTGGGCTTGCGGAAGAAGAGGGACCCGAACGTGTAGGGCTTGCCGGGGTGCTTTCGGTCGAGGCGGTACCGCTTGCCGTTGTCCACGAACTCGCCGCCCCCGGTGAGCGGGAGCCCGACGGCGTCGCGGATGGCCTGGACGTGCGCCGCGGTGCGCAGCGGCTCGGCGGTCGGCGCGTGCTCGCCGAAATCGAAGGTCAGGCACATCAGCCCGCCCGGCTTGAGCAGCCCCGCCATCCGCGACGCGACCCGCGCCTGCCCCGGCGAGGGGATGTGCTCGATGACGCAGAAGCTGTAGACGCGATCGAAGCCCCCCGGCGCGCCCAGGTCGGCGGGCTTCGGGTCCTCTTCGACCAGGTTGGTGGTGCGCGCGTCCACCGGGAACGAGTACCGGCCCGCCACCGCGTTGGTCTGTTCCGCGAGCGTCCGGTCGATGTCGAGCGAGACGACCTTGTCCCCGAGCCCCGCGAGGTAGAACACCGGCAGCGTCATCGCGCCGCCGACGTCGAGGATCGACAGCGATGTGCCGTTCGAGCGCGCGGGGCGCGAAACGCCGGTGTACGCCATGCCGCGCGCGTACTCCCACAGCTTGTGCTTGCGGACGTACCAGCGGCGCTTGACCACGCCGTTCACGCCCAGCGCGTTGCCGGCCAGCAGCCAGCCCCAGACCCACCGGCGCAGGTCGCGCGCCGTCGGCGCCACTTCCATGCGCGACAGATCCGCGTAGTTGATGGTGGTGTTGATGTTCATGACGGCAGGTCGGCCTCCCCAGAGCGGCCCAGTTCGATCAGCGCGATCTGCTTCGCCAGCGCGTAGGCCGACATTGAAGCCGCCACAAGGCACCCGGGCCACCCGTCCCGCCACGCTTGTTTCAAGACCATCTGCTTCAGGAACATCCCGCACGGCGAGAAGATCAGCCCGGAGAGGCTCCCGCGCCGGCCCGACGCGTGCAGGCTCGCCGCAGCCTGGGCCGCGTGACCCCCCGCCTTCGCGAGAAACTCGGGGAAACTCGGGATGGAATCGTGCCGGAGCGTCCCCGGCAGCAAGGGCACGCGCCGGCGAACAGGGTCCGCACGCACCTGCACCTGGTCGTGCGGCTCCACGCCCGCCGGAAGTGCCAGCTCGCGGCGCGCCAGCCGCAGCCGGTGCTCGGGCTGGCAGACGAAGTTGAGCGCCCGGCCGCGGTAGTACAGCTTCCGGTTCATCATGTACGCGCCGACGTCCCCCTCGTCCCGCCGGATCGCGGCGTCGATCGACCCGCGCAGGTCCGGCTCGAGCGACTCGTCGCTGTCCAGGAAGAGGACCCACGGGCGCGTGCAGGCCTCGAGCCCCGCGCGCCGCGCCGCGATGTACCCGCGCCACTCCGTCCGGATCACGCGGGCGCCGGCCCGCTCGAGCAGCGGGATCGTCCCGTCGGTCGACCCGGAATCCACCGCCACGATCTCGGGATCGAGCGGCGCGACGGACTCCAGCGTCCGCCGGATCAGCCCCTCGTTGTTCTTGCATGGGATGGTGACGGAGAGCATCAGGCGAGCAGGAGAGCAGCAAAGGCGCGGCGCGGCAACTGCCTCGGACGCCGGTCCGGTCCCGCGTGCCGGCGCCGCGCGCCCGGCCGTTATCGCCCTCTGTCCGGCGCCCCTCGGCGCGCCGGAGGCTGAATCTCCGGCCGCGCGGCCTCGGCGGGGGCCCGGCGGCGGTCCGCCGTTACGCATTTCGACGCAAGAGGGGCGGAATCCGGGCCCGAGAACACGCCCAAATCCGGCCTGGGGAGCAACAGTTTTTCGTTGCCGTTCGTATGGGGTTCCGTTACTCTGCCCCCGTTCCCCACCTCCACAGCTGAAGGAGCCGTCATGCACATTCGTTCCCGGCGCGCTGTCGCCGCCCTCATCGTCTGTTCCGGACTGTTCGCACTGCCGGCTTTCGGCCAGACCGCGCCGATCCCGCAGGAGACGGTCGCTTTTCGCGTCAACGCCTCGCGCCTCGTCAACAACGGACCGGCCCCCGCGGTCGTCTTCTCCACGATCGTCGAGCGCACCGGCGCCGACTGGATCCGCCTGAAGTTCGACCGGGTCACGCTCTCCGGCGTCCCCGCGACGGGCGACGGCTCGTTCCTCCGGATCACGTCGATGAAGGACGGTGCGCAGCAGGAGCTCAACGCGCAGCACCTCGCCGCCTGGAACAACACCAGCGCGTACTTCAACGGCGACGTCCTCGTTCTCGAGCTCGTCGCGTACCCGGGCACCGGCGCGAACGCGCTGACGATGTCCGAGATCTGGGCGGGCATCCCCGGCGTGCAGGACTCGATCTGCGGCCCGACGGACGACCGGGTCCTCTCGAGCGATCCGCGCACGGGCCGGCTCATGCCGATCGGCTGCACGGCGTGGCTCATCAACGACCCACAGAAGTGTTTCATCACCGCCGGCCACTGCATCTCGACCTCCACGTCCAACGCGGTCGTGCAGTTCAACGTCCCCCTCTCCAACGCCAACGGCTCGGTCAACAACCCGCCCCCGCAGCACCAGTATCCGGCCCATCAGCCCTCGATCCAGTCGACGGGCAGCGGCGGGACGGGCAACGACGCCGCGTACTTCGGCACGGTCGTGAACACGACGACCGGGCTGACGGCGTTCCAGGCGCAGGGCCAGGCCTTCGTGCTGTCCACGACGCTGCCGCCCGTCGGGCAGGGCATCCGGATCACCGGGTATGGCACGGTCAGCAACCCGGTCTCCCCCACGTGGAACCAGGTGCAGAAGACGCACGTCGGACCGTTCGTCAGCCTCATCGGCAACCGTCTGCAGTACCAGGCCGACACCACCGGCGGGAACTCGGGTTCCCCGGTCATCAACGAGGCCACTGGCCTGGCGGTCGGCGTTCATACGCACGGCGGGTGCAGCGCGACGGCCGGCAACAGCGGGACCTACGTCTCGCATGCGGGCCTTCAGGGTTTCCTCGCCGTCCCCAAGGGCGTGTGCATCCCGCCGCCGCCGCCGCAGTGCTACCCCGACTGCAACGGCGACCAGATTCTGAACCTCGCCGATTTCGGCTGCTTCCAGACCGCCTTCGCGTCCGGACAGGCGTACGCCGACTGCAACGGCGACTCCCTGTTCAACCTCGCTGATTTCGGCTGCTTCCAGACCAAGTTCGCCACCGGCTGCCCGTAGAACCCCCATCTTCCCACCCGATTTGCATTGCGTCGGGAGGAACGTGCTGATACGTTTGATGGCGACAGATGATCGACATCTGTGTCCGTCGTGCTTCGCCCGCGCACCGGAGAGTCGCGGAGACGCTCCACGGCGCGAGGCAGCGGACACAGCAGAGTGATCATCCCGCGGCGCGGGCCGCACATGAAGGAGCCTGGAATGCGAGCAGTTCATTGCTTTGGTATCTGCGCGAGCCTCGCGCTGGCGGCGGGCGCCGCGGCGCGGCCTGATTTCAACTACACCGGCCCGCCGATCCCGATTCCCGATGGGCTGGTCAACTGCATCACCGGTTCGGGCGGCGACGTCATGGCCGACATCAACGTCGGGACCAGCATGACGCTGACGCAGGTCGCGGTCTCCTTCCATATCACGCACACGTGGCAGGGTGATGTGAAGGTCAGCCTGAAGAAGGGCGCGACCACCGTCGTGCTCGTGGACCGCCCGGGATCGCCGATCGCGGCGCCGAGCTGCGGATTCTCGCAGGACAACTACGGGGCATCGGCGTCCATGATGTTCCGCGCGATCGACACCGCCGCGCAGATCTACGACACGCCGGTCCCGCAGACGCTCAATGTCAGCGGTGACTGGAAGCCCGAACAGGCACTTTCCGCCTTCAACGGCCAGAACAGCGCGGGAACCTGGAGCCTGATCGTCTCGGACTGGGCATTGGACGACCTCGGCACGATCCAGGCCGTCACGCTGCACCTGACCGGCACCGCGTCGTGCTATCCCGACTGCAACGGCGATTCGCTGCTCAACCTCGCTGACTTCGGCTGCTTCCAGACCAAGTTCGCGCTGCAGGATCCGTACGCCGACTGCAATGGCGACACGTTCTTCAACCTCGCCGACTTCGGCTGCTTCCAGACCAAGTTCGCGC
>CAZMPE010000018.1:0-15236 GCA_964567955.1 uncultured Phycisphaeraceae bacterium
GCGCGACCACGAGTGCGATGACGCCCACGGCCAGCCATTGCTTCTGCCGACGCTTAAGATCGGGCGCTGGGAGCGGACGCCCACGAGCGTGCCGATCTTGAACCGGATCGCGAGCATCGAGGGCCCGCAGGATGAGTTCGTCGAGGAGAGCGAGGTCTCGAGCCAGGACCTGATCCCCGAGGTGACGCCGTACCGGATCGGTCCCGGCGACGCCTTGGACATCACGATCTGGCACCTTCCCGCCGAGGGCGACGTGACGCCCTATCAGCGGCTTGTCGACTCCCGCGGCACGATCGAACTTCCGCAGATCGGCTCGGTGACGCTGTCGGGCCTGACGACCGACGAGGCGGTCGGGGCTGTCGGCCAGGCCATGCGCGATGCGCAGCTGGTGTCGGACCCGGTCCTGGACATTTCGCTCCGCCAGCAGCGCGAGCTGCGTTACAGCGTGATCGGCGCGGTTCAGACGCCCGGGCCGTACCTGATCCCCGAGGCTGATTACCGCCTGCTCGAGGCGCTGACCGCCGCGGGCGGCTTCGCCGAGACCGCGGACACGATCTACGTCATCCGCCAGATCCCGCTGAGCGCGCGTGCGAAGGGTGAGGATCCTTCGCGTCCCGCGACGGGGGCGGGCCAGCCTGTGGCGCCGACGCCCAGGCCTTCGGGCGAACAACTGATCGACATCATCGATGATCTGACGGCGCCGTCGAAGCCGGCGTCGCCATCGGGTTCACCCGCGGTCATTGGACTGCCCCCCCGTCAGCCGGCGGCGGGACAGCCGCCGATCGACCTGGTCGAGCCGGGCGGCACGCCCCGCCCCGCGGGGGCGACCCCGCCCGAGGGGGAGACGGCGTGGATGTTCCTGAACGGTGAATGGGTGCGCGTCGCCCGTGCCGCGGCGGGTGCGCCGGAGGCGTCCGGGAAGATCGGCGACCGCACTCCCGAGCAGCTTGTCACGCAGCGGGTCATCAAGGTGCCCGTCCAGCCGCTGATCGCGGGCGATGCGCGTTACAACGTGGTGATCCGTCCGGGCGACGTGATCCGTGTTCCGCCCGAGCCGGGCGGCAACTTCTTCGTCGGCGGAGAGGTCGTGCGCGTCGGCGTCTACCAGATGGGCAACAAGATCACGCTGACCAAGGCGATCATCGCGGCGGGCGGCCTTTCGGCGATCGCGATTCCCGAGCGCGTCGACCTGACGCGGATGGTGGGCGAGAACCGGGAAGCGACGATCCGGCTGAATCTGCGTGCGATCGCCGAGGGCACGCACCCCAACATTTTCTTGAAGCCCAACGACCAGATCAATGTCGGAACGAACTTCTGGGCGACGCCGCTGGCGATCATCCGCAACGGTTTCCGGGCCACGTACGGGTTCGGGTTCCTGCTCGACCGGAACTTCGGTCCTGACGTCTTTGGACCCGAGCCGGTGAACCGGATCTTCTGACCGTCGCCGGCTCGGACGGGCGTGAATCCGGGGGAACCCTGGCGGATGCGCGGGGTCCGGCTCCCGGCCGATCGCCTTGCGGGGTCGAACCGGCCGGCCCGTGCGGCGTAGGAACGATTCCGGCCTGCGTCCGAGGAGGTGAACGGATCGTGTCCAGCGTGGCGGCGCCCCATCTTGGTTCGAGCGACCCGCGCGGGACGGATGATCCGGAGTCCGTGCTGCGGCGCGTGGCGGCCCGTCACGGGTTATGGGCGGGGCTTCTCGCGGTCGCGTTCTTCGGCCTTTTCTTTCGCTGGTTCCTGGCGCAGAACCGGCACAGCCTGGGCGCGATGGCCGACTGGGGGCACGCGTACTTTGTGCCGCTGATCGCGTTGTACCTGCTGTGGCAGAACAGGGCGTCGCTGGCGAGCGCGGTCCCCACCGTCTTCTGGCCGGGCCTCTCCCCGCTGCTGCTGGGGATCATGTGCTACCTGTTCTTCAGCGTCGGGGCGATCGCGAATCACATGCTCCAGGGCGTGTCGATCGTGCTCACGCTCTTCGGGGTGCTGCTGTTTCTTCTGGGGCCCGGGGTGATGCGCCCGCTGTTCCTGCCGCTCGCCTACCTCGTCTTCGCCATCACGATCTCCGAGCGGATCATGATCGGCATCACCTTCCAGCTCCAGATCATCGCCGCGTACGGGGCCTGGATCGTGCTCAGCGCGATCGGCTTCGTGTTCGGCTTCCAATGCGACCTGAAGGGCAACATCATCCACGTGATTACGTCGACGGGGGACGTTGCCCCGCTGAATGTCGCCGAGGCGTGCTCGGGGATGCGGATGGTCATCGCGTTCTTTGCGCTGGCGGCGGCGACGGCGCTGCTGGGTTGCCGGCACTGGTGGCAACGGATTGCGCTGCTGCTGCTGGCGACGCCGGTGGCGGTCGTCATCAACATCGCGCGGGTCGCGATCCTCGGGCTGCTCACGCTGATCGACCCGCGCCTCGCGGCGGGCGAGGCGCACACGCTGATCGGCACGCTGCTGCTGGTCCCGGGGCTGGGCCTTTTTCTGCTGATCGTCTGGGCCCTGAACCGCGTCGTGCGTCGGGATGACGCGGCCGCGAAGCCGTCCGCGGCCGGCGTGAGAGTCCCGCGGGCCGCGGCGAGGCCGGCGCGCCTCGGTCTGGCGTTCGGCATCGCGCTGGCTATTCTCGGCGGATCGGCGGCGGGCATCCAGGGGGCGATCAACGCCTTCCGGCTGCACCTCCAGAAGATGCCGATCTATGCGCCGGAGGGGCGCGTCGTTCGTGCCCTGCCCGCCGAGACCGAACAATGGGTCCGCGTCGGCGCGGACTCGAGCCTCGACGCCGAGACCGAGCTGGTGCTCGGGACCGAGAACCACGTGACGCGCACCTATGTCGAGAAACGCCCGGTCAACCCGGAGCAGCCGCGGGCGATCCAGGTCCACGCGGCGTACTACACGGGCATGATCGATACCGTGCCGCACGTCCCCGAGCGCTGTTTCACCGGCGCCGGGTTGCTGCTGGTCGACGGGCCCTGGATTGTTGATGTCCCCCTGGACATGTCGGACTGGACCCTTCACCCCGACGCCGAACCGGGCGAGGAAGTGCTGAGCACGCGCCTCTCGAACGAGTTTTCGTCGGGCGGGAAGGGCATGCGGGTGCGTCTGCCGCGCGGGCTGACGCCCGACCGGCCGTTGCAGCTTCGCGTGAGCAAGTACGTGGGGCCGGACGGCACGGCGATGTTCGCGGGGTACTTTTTTCTGGCCAACGGGGGCTGGGTTTCGAGCGCGGAGGACGTTCGGCTGCTGGCGTTCAACCTGACCAATGATTACGCGTACTACATGAAGGTGCAGGTCAACAGCGCCCAGGCCGCGAGCAAGGAAGAACTGGCGGCCGCCGCGGGCTCGTTGCTCTCGGACCTGCTGGGGGAGTTGATGCGTTGCGTGCCGGACTGGGTCGAGGTGGAGGCGGGTCGCTACCCGGCCGACAATCCCCGGGCGGTCCGGCGGACGGGCGGATGAACGATGACCGCGGTCCGGCACGGGCCGGGCGCGCTGTGGAACCAGGAACGGAAGGACGACGCCGATGGCATCTCGCGTGAACACCAAGTTCGTATTCATCCTCGCGGCCGTGTTGCTCGTGGTCTTCTCCGGTGTGGCGGGGGTCGCGGTCTTCGTCAAGCTCAAGTCCGGGGAGCGGTACATCACGCTGGGCGACAAGAAGATGGCCGAGGGCGACTACACCGCGGCGGAGCGGTTCTATTCGCTGGCGGTGAACAAGGAGCAGGGGAACGTCGAGTGGCTCAAGAAGTGGCGCGAGGCGCTGAGCCACAAGGTCCCCGACACCCAGCCGAAGTACGAGGAGGACTATCGGTGGTTCTTCGCGATCCATCGGTCGCTGGCGACGGCGGAGCGTACGAACGTGTCGCTGCACCGCGACTGCCTCGAGCTCTTCTATCGCCAGGCGCTGATCTCCGGCGCGCAGCGCGACCCGTGGGACGGCCTCGTCTCGCTGACTCAGAACAGCCTCGCCTTCTTCGACGGCGCCCCGCCGGGCGACTGGGAACTGCTGCGCCGCTACCGCGGCCTGGCCCGGTTCCAGATCCTCATGGCGGGCCTGAAACTGGAGCGCCGCGATATCGAGGAGGCACACGGGGACCTGGAGATCGCCTTGCGTGCCGACCCCGGCGACGGCGCGGCGGCCCAGGCCATGGCGTACTGGCACCGGTCGCAGGCGGACGCGGCGAAAGTCGATCGCGACTCGGAGACCGAGCGTCGCGAGATCGAAGCGGCAAAGCAGGTGCTGGAGACGGCGTACGAGACGGACCCGACCGATCCGGTGACGCTGATCGCCCGCCTGTCGCAGCGGACCGAACTGGCCATCCGGGATCTGGACCGGACGATGCCCACCGCGGCGCTCATCCAGGCGACCCGCGACCGCTACGCCGCGCTCCAGCCCGCGCTGAATGAACTGGAGTCGGCGCTGCGCGCGCCGGAGATCGGCGAGATGGACGCCAACAACGTGTGGCAGTTCCTGATGCTGGCCGCGGTCATCAACCCGGCGGAGGCCAATGCGAAGACGCTCGCGTTGATCGACGATCTTGTCGCGCGGCGGGGTGACCTGCCCGACCTGGTGAGCGTGAAGGCGCGCCTGTTCGCCGCGTCCAACGAGAACGAGAAGGCGATCGAGCTGTACCAGAAGCTGGTGGACGCGCCGATGGTTCCCGTGAGTCTGGACGGGATGCGGCTCTGGGGCATCAAGCGTCAGGCGGCGTTCGGGCAGGCGAACTGCGCGCTGGCCCTGAGCGGGATGGTTCCCGAGGGCCCCGAGCGCGACCGGGCGCTCGAACGGGCCAGGACCTTCCGCAAGGCGCTGGCCCAGCTGGTTCCCGAGAGCTCGCCGGAGCTGCTGTTCGTCGACGCCAAGCTGCTGCTGGCGCAGAACGACCTCGGTCAGGCTCAGAAGAAGCTGATGGAATACAGCCGCGTGACCGCCGACGCGACGCTCGAGGCGGTCGAGGCGCTCACGCTGCAGGGCCACATCGCGTCGCGGCTCGGACAGGACGGACGCGCTTCCGAGGCGTTCGAGAAGGCGCTGGCCCGGCGCGGCGACGCGATCGGCATCCGGATGGCCCTGGCCGAGGTGGAGCTGCGGCTCCAGCGGTTCCAGCGTGCGATCGCCATCTACCGGAGCGTCCTTGAGCTCGACCCCGCCAACAAGACCGCCGCGGACCAGCTCGAGATGCTGCAGGGCCTCGTCGGCGACCCGTCGACGATCACCGATCCGGTCCGGCGCACGCTGGTGCAGGCCGAGCGGAAGCAGCGCGGCTCGCCGACGGAGCCGGGGGATCTTCTTGGCGCGATCGAGCTGCTCAAGGGGTCGCTCGAGAGCCTGAAGTACGACCCGCGGGTGGTCGTGGCTCTGGCCAACCTCCAATCCATCAACAACGACCGCGAGTCGGCGAAGGCGACGCTGCGGCTGGGCATCGACCAGAACCCCGACAACGAGGGTCTGAGGAACCTGGCGCAGCGGTTCGACGCCTCGGCGACGCTCGAGGGAACGCTGGCGCTGATCGACAACGCCGACGCGCCGAAGGTCGAGAAGCTGCTCGGGAAGGCGGACGTCTACCGCCAGGCCGGCATGACCGACGACGAGCGCCGGATGCTCAACGAGGCCGCCGCGATCGCGCCGAACGATTCGCGCGTGGTTGAGGCGCTGTTCGTGGGCGCGCTGACGCGCAAGGACTTCACCGAGGCCCAGCGCCTGACCGACCTGGCGTCACCGCTCGACCTGGACCGGGCCAACGGCCTGACGTTCCGCGCGCGACTCCATCTCGCACGCGGCAACACGCGCGAAGCGATGCAGCTGCTCCGCCAGGCGACCGAGCAGAAGATCGGCGGCCCCGCGTTGTACCGCATGCTCGGGAGCGTGCAGATGCAGCTGGGGATGGTCAACGAAGCGATCACCAGCTATCGCGAGGCGCTGCACGTCGATCCGACCGACCGGAGCGCGATCAAGGGCCTGCTCATCATCCTGATCCAGTCGCAGCGGCTCAAGGACGCGCTGGACCTGGCGCATCAGTCGGTGGACATCGCGCGCCATGACGCGGAGTTCGAGCACCTGCTCTACACGCTGGAAGCGGCCGCCGGCAGCCGGAGCGTCGCGATCAGCGGCCGGGAAAGCGCCCTTGCCCGCAACCCCTCCGACCTGAACAACGCCGGCGCGCTGATCGTGCTGTACATGGAAGACAAGGCCTGGGACAAGGCGCGCAAGCTCATCGATCGCCTGCGGGGCGAGAAGGATTCTCTCGCGCTCGTCGAGCTCGATGCCCGCTGGCACGCCGACCAGGGCAATCTCGAACCGGCTAAATCCGTGTACATCGATTACCTCGACCGGCTCAACGTCGAGCAGGCCGCCCCCATGGGTCCCGAGCCGTACATGAGCTTCGGCCAGTTCCTGATCCAGCGGGGCCAAACCGAGCTGGGCATCAGATCCATGGAGCGTGCGGCCGAGTTCCAGGACCCGGCGACCCGCGTCGCCGATCTCCAGCGCGCCGAAACGCTCGCGCGCTACGGCCGGCCGGCCGATGCCGAGAAGATCTTCAGCGAGGTCCTCGCCGCGGGGGTCGCCGACCCCGATCAGGCGATCGTGTCGCGTCTCATCGAGTCCATGATCATGCAGGATAAGGCGGCCGAAGCGGAGGCTCGGCTGGCCGCGCTGGGGCCGAAGGCGGAATCCTCGGCGGGCCTCCTGGCGCTCCGGGCGGCCGCGGCCGAGAAGCTCGGTGACAAGCGCAAGGCCCGCGAGATTCTGAATCGAGCCATCGAGCTGTTCCCGCAGGATCCGTTGCCCTATTACCGTCGCGCCATGCTGTCGGCCGACAATCCGGCGCTGGCGAGCGATGTGCTGGCCGACCTCGATTTCGCGATCCGGGTGCGTCCGGGGTACTGGCAGGCTCTGCACGCGCGCGCGAACCTCTCCTTCGCCCGCGGGCGCGACGCGGAGGCATTCGCGGATCTGCGTGCGGCCGTCGACGCCAACCCCACGCATGACGACCTGCGCGTGACGTTGATGAACGAGTACATCTCGCGGGGTCGCGTGACCGACGCCGCCAACGTGGCCGCGGCCGGCGGCAAGCTCCGGCCGAACGACCTTGTGCTGCACTCTTCGCTCGGCGCGGTCTTCGCCCGCGCCCGGTTGTGGACGCAGGCGGCGCAGCTCTACAAGACGGTCTGGACGGCCTCCCAGGACGAGCTCGCCGCGGCGTTGTATGCGGGTTCGCTCATCCGGTCGACGCCTCCCGCCGTGCGCGAGGCGGAGGCGGTGCTGGCGACGCCGGGGCTGAAGACCGATCGCTTCCCCGGCCTGCTGATGCTCCGGGCGATGGTGCGCCGGCACCAGAACCAGCTCGATCGGGCCGGCGCCGACGCGCGGCTCGCGTACTCCATGTCCGCCGGGAACGTCCATCTGGCGAAGACGTGGTACGAGACGCTGGTTGAGCTTTTCCCGGATCCCACACTGAGGCTGGCGTTGCTGGACAGCCTGACCTCCGCCGAGCCGACCGCCGGGTGGTTCAACTTCTTCAAGGGGGACACGCTCGTGGCGATCAAGGACCGGCGCGCCGACGGCGTGCGGCTCCTGCAGGACACAGCCGCCTCGGCGACGGACAAGGAACTGCTCGGGAACATCTACCGTTCGATCGACGGAGCCCTATACGCCGATGAGCGCGTCGAGGAAGCCGTCGCCTCCGCCCTGAAGGGGCTCGAGGCGAATCCCGACGACTTCATCCTGAACAACAATCTCGCCGCCTACCTCAACGAGAAACTCGGACGTACTTCCGAAGCGTTGCCTTACGCCACTCGTGCGGCCGAACTTGCTCCGAACAACTACAATATTCTGGATACGCTGGCGGGAGTCTACATGGCGATGGGCGACAAGCCCAAGGCCGAGGAAACCCTCGCCCGGGCTCTCACGGCCGCCTCCCGACCGGCCGATAAAGCAGCGGTGCTTCTGCGTCTGGCGAAACTCCGGACCGACCAGTCCGACCCGGGGAAGGCCGGGGAGTACGCGCAGCAGATCCGACAGATGCTGACCGAAAACCCCGGACTGCTGGACCAGACCGGCCTGGACACCTTGGACGAACTCGAACGCCGAATCCGCTCTCTTCGCTGACCCGGGCCGGAACACACACGCGACCCGACACGTAGGACCGCACAACCAGGATCGCCGCGGATCGCCCGCGGGCCCGCGCCGAAACCAGGAACGACCGCCATGACGACGATGCCGACCTCCAAGCCGCCTGCTCCCGCACCCCATCGTCCGCCGGCCCAGGGCCAGGGCGTGGTGGTCGTTGATCCCATCAAGCTGATCAAGAAGCACAAGTGGACGCTGGGGGCCTCCGCGCTCGTCGGTGTCGCGGTGGGTCTTGCGGCGCACTACACGCTGATGGCGGTCTACCCGATCTACACGGCCGAGATCGTGTACCAGTGCTACGCCCAGGATCAGGACCCCGGCACGACCGTCGCCGCGCCCGGCTTCCGCGAGGAACTGGACAAGTTCATGGCGACGCAGGCCCAGATCATGATGTCGGACGGGGTGATCGACGGCACGGTCAACGATCCGCGTCTCGAGTCGAACGCGAGCGGCTGGCGGAGCGCCTTCGTCAGCTCGCGGGGTTTCGACTCCGTGCGTGCGGCCAAGCGACTGGACCGGCGGCTCAGCGCGGGCATCCTCGGCGATTCGCAGCTCATCCGGCTGTCGTTCTGGGACACCGACAAGGACGACGCGGTGGCGATCGTGAAGATCGTCGGCGACGTCTACGAGCGGGCCCGCAAGGCGGTCGTGAACAAGGATCAGGCCAGTCGACGCGACGCTCTGTCGCGGTCGATCCTTGACGTTGAGAAGAAGGTCGACCGCCTCCAGCGCGATCGGGCCAACCTGATCCAGGAGAGCAGCCTCGATTCACTGGACGAGCAGGTCAACTTCGTGACGCAGACGGTCCGCGTCCTTCAGGAGAAGATGGTCGACGCCGCCGCCGACCGTGAGATCTACCTCTCGCGGCTCGAGCGCATGAAGGCCGAGGAGCAGTCCCCGACCGGGCGTGTGTACGAGGACAACATCCGCCTGCTCGCCGAACGTGACGAAGTCGTCATGAACATGCGCCAGCAGGTGAACCTCATCGACGCCGAACTCAAGGCCATGACGGTGCGCGGCATCGGGCCCAATCACGTGAGCTACAAGCGGCTCGCGTCGCAGCTCGAGGGGCAGCGCCGCACGTACGACGCGCTCTTCGAGCAGACGCTCGCCAAGATCTACGACGGTCAGCGGTCCGAGATGCAGATGGGCATCAGCTCCACCGAGGCGCAGATGCTGGACCTGGCCGCCCGGCGCGAAGAGATGCAGAAGAAGGCCACGGAGTTGACCAACATCCGGGCCAAAGTCCTGGACATCAAGGACGAGATCAACCACCTTCAGGAGGTGAAGACCAAGACCCAGGACGAACTGAACAACCTCCAGGCGCTCCTGGACCTGGACAGCGTCTACCGCGTGGCCTCGTTGCGCGACGCCCAGACGCCGCGCGAGGTCACGTTCCCGAAGATGTACATCATGATCCCGGCGGGGATCTTTCTCGTCGTCGGGCTGGTCGGCGGCGTGGTGCTGCTGTTCGAGGTGCTCGATCAGCGCGTCAAGAGCCCGGCCGACATCGCCATGATCCCGCGGGCCCGCGTGGTCGGGCTCATCCCGCACGCTTCGGAGGATCCCGCCAACCCGCAGCGCGTGGAGACCGTCTTCCGCGACCACGCGGGGGGCGTCCTGGCCGAGAGCTTCCGCGGGATCCGCGGCACGCTCGGGAAGCGCCTGCAGCAGGGCGGGCACAAGTCCCTCCTCGTCTTCTCCGGCATGCCGGGCTCCGGCGCCACGTCGGTCACGATCAACCTGGCGTACGCCTTTGCCGCGGCCGAGCACCGCGTGCTCATCATCGACGCCAACTTCCGGCGTTCGGGCGTCGCGCGGACGCTGGGGCTGCAGGAGTCGCCGGGGCTTGCCGACGTGCTCGCCGGCGTCGGGAAGCTGCCCGCGTGCGTTCAGAAGACCGACAACGCCCTCGTTGAAGTTCTGGCGGTCGGGAGCGCCCAGCACCGCAAGGTCGAGCGCCTCGGCACCGACGCGATGAAGGACCTGATCCGAGACGCGGGCTCCACGTACGATCTCATCCTCGTCGACTGCGCTCCGGCGGGCGTGGCCGGCGACGCCCTTGCTCTCGCCAATCGCTGCGACGCGACGATCCTCGTCGTGCGCGCGATGAACGAGACCCGCGGCATGGTCGCCCGCCTCACCAACGACTTGTCCGAGTGCCACTGCGGGTTCCTCGGGGTTGTCGTGAACGGCGCTCGTTCGGCCGCCGGCGGGTACCTCAAGGGGAATATCATGGCGACCCATCAGTACCAGGCCGCCAAGGACTAGCGTCGGCGGCCCCGATCCGGCAGGAGCCGTTCAGGACCGTTGTGAGCGCACGACCCTACAGCCCCGATCCGCAGGCCGAGCGCCGCCCGGAACGGGTCGGGTTGAAGCGGTCTCTCGTCACCGGGGGCGCCGGCTTCATCGGGTCGCACCTGACAGACCGCCTGCTCGCGCGCGGCGACCATGTCACCGTCGTCGACAACCTCTCGACGGGGCGGCGAGCCAACCTCCCCGGCACGCACGAACGCCTCCGCTTCATCGAAGCCGACCTGAGCGACGCCCTGGGCGCCTTCGGTCGCGGCGAGACCTTCGACGAGATCTACCACCTCGCCGCGGCGGTCGGCGTGAATCTGGTCATGGCCGAGCCGATCCGCTCGATCGAGACCAACGTGGAGCAGACCGCGGCGCTGCTGCGGTTCGCGGCCGCAAGGAGCGAGCCCGGACCGGGCATCCCGACGCTCATCGCGTCGAGTTCCGAGGTGTACGGCAAGTCGAGCAAGTCCCCGTTCAACGAGGATGACGACGCGGTGTACGGCCCGACGGTCATCGGGCGATGGTCGTACGCGTGCAGCAAGGCGATCGACGAGTACCTCGGGCTCGCGTACCACCGTCAACACCGGCTCCCGGTGGTCGTCACGCGGTTTTTCAACACGGTCGGGCCCCGGCAGGTCGGCGATTACGGCATGGTGCTGCCCCGATTCGTGCAGGCGGCGCTGGCGGGCGGGCCGCTGACGGTCTTCGGCGACGGCGCCCAGACCCGCTGCTTCTGCGACGTGCGCGACGTCGTCGAGGTGCTGCCGCGGATGCTCGCCTCGCCCGCCTGCCACGGGCGCGTCTTCAACGTCGGCTCCGATCGCGCGATCTCGATCGCCGAGTTGGCACGGCTCGTGATCAGGACGCTTTCCAGCGGCGCGGGCACGCGCTCGATCCCGTACACGGAGGCCTATCCCGCGGGCTTCGAGGACCTCCAGCAGCGCCAGCCCGACCTGCGCCGGCTGCGTGAGGCCATCGGGTTTGATCCGCGCCATACGCTCGAGCAGACCATCCGCGACATCGCCGCGACGATGACGACCGTCGCGGGAGGTCGCGCGTGATCCCGCAGACTCCTCCCGATCCCGGCGCGAGCGTCCCCACCGGAGTGGTCGAGCGCGTCGAGGCCCTGCGCGACCATGTCGATTCGCTCGGCGCCACGGTCAACGAGATCGCCGACCTCGTCGGGCTCGGCGCGAAGCCCGTGGTCAGCCGGCTCGAAGTTCTGCACGGCTACATCGCGATCTTCGTCATCGCCTTCCTGGTCACGCTGATCGCCACCCCCATCATGCGCCGGCTGGCCCTCGCCAACGGCATCGTCGATCGCCCCTCCGAGGCGCGCAAGCTCCACCGGATCCCGGTCGCCTATCTCGGCGGCGCGGCGGTTTTTCTGGGAATCCTGGCGGGGATCCTGTACAGCTACCTCGCCCTGGCCTTTGACGGCTGGATCACGTTCCACCCCTCGCAGCACGTCGACGCGGACGGATTCCCCGCGATCGTCCCGTTCTCCGTTCTGCTCGGGCTCTTCGTCATCATGCTCGTCGGGCTGCTCGACGACGTCGTTGGAATTCTCCCGCACATCAAGATCGGCGGGCAGCTTGTCGCCGCGGCGGCCCTGGCGAGCCAGGACGTCGGCGTCAAGGTTGCGGCAGGGGTCGTCGTGCCGATGGCCAAGGCGGTGGGCATCCCGGTGTCGCTGCGCGACGGGTTCGAGACGATCTTTTTCCAGATCCCGCTCCCCATGGAGATCCCGCTCCTGGGCGCCAGCATCCCCGTCGATCTGGTTTATTGGACGGGCACGGCGATCATCGCGATCTTCGTCCTCGGGGCGTGCAACGCCTCGAACCTGATCGACGGGCTGGACGGCCTGTGCTCGGGCGTGCACGCGATCGCCGCCGCGGGGCTGCTCGTGGTCGCCCTGACGCTCGCCGCGCTCGATGACGGCGAGCGCGACACGCAGCGGATCATCCTGTGCCTGGCGCTGCTCGGGGCCTGTCTCGGGTTCCTGCCGCACAACTACAGACCGGCGACGATTTTCCTGGGCGACTGCGGCTCGCTGCTGCTGGGCTACTGCACGATCGTCATCATCCTGATGCTGGGCGATCGGGGGTTCACGCATCTCGTGTTCGCGGGGCTGGTGATCTATTCGATCCCGATCATCGACACGGTGCTCGCGATCGTCCGGCGCAAGATGTCCGGAAAACGGATCTCGGACGCCGATGACCAGCACCTGCACCACATGCTCAAGCGATCCATGGGTGTTCAGGGGGCCGTGCTGACCCTCTACGGCCTCGGGATCGGCCTGGCCGTCCTCGGCGTCGCCATGAGCCTCTGGCGTGCCAGGGCCGTCTACGCGGCCGCCATGGTCTTTCTCGCTTTCATCATCGTGACGGCGTTCAAGATGGCCCGCAAAAAGCAGCTCGAGGACCACGCCATGTCTCACGCGGTGGGAGCGACCGACGGAGGCGAGACGGCGGGCGGGTCGCCGGCCCCGGACGCCCCGGCACGCCCCGGTATACTCCGTCCATGACCGCGCACGGAAGCCCGGCCGAATCCACACCAACCCGCACGATCGCCCTCATCAACCAGAAGGGGGGCGTGGGCAAGACCACGACCACCGTCAATCTCGCCGCGGGTCTCGCGGAGCTTGGCGAGCCCGTCCTGGTCGTTGACCTTGATCCGCAGGCTCACGCGACGCTGCACCTTGGCCTGGACCCCGGGGCCGCCGACGGCTCCATCTACGACCTGCTGCTGGAGCCCGAGACCGACCCCGCGAGCCTGGTCCGCGAGGTCGCGCCGAACCTCTCGATCATCCCGAGCGAGACCGACCTCGCCGCGGCGGAGCACGAGCTGACCAGCCTGTCCGACCGTCAGCGTCGCCTCGCCCGCGCGCTGGCGGGCATCGAGGACCGCTATCGGTACGTGCTGATCGACTGCCCGCCGTCGCTCGGCCTGCTCACCATCAACGCCCTCGCCGCGGCGAAGGAAGTGATCGTTCCGATGCAGGCCCACTTTCTCGCCCTGCACGGCGTCGCCAAGCTGCTGGACACGATCCGGATGATGTCCGGGGCGGTGAACCCCGGGCTGAAGGTTTCCGGGATCGTCCTGTGCATGCACGACGCGAACACGACGCACACGCAGGATGTGGTCGCCGATCTGGGCGCGTTTTTCGAGCAGGCCCGCACGCTCGACGTGCCCTGGCGCGACGCCCGCGTGTTCTCCCCCGCGATCCGCCGGAACATCAAGCTCGCCGAGTGCCCCAGTTTCGGTCAGACCATCTTCGCGTACTCGCCGACCGCCGCGGGCGCCGCGGATTATCGCGCGCTCGCCCGCGCGGTCTCCGGTCGACCGGCCGAGGCGGTCACGGTCGTCGCGCGGGCCGTTCGCCCGCCCGCGGAGGCCGCGGGTTGATCCCCGGCCTGACCTCCCGTCGCTGGCTCTTCTGGGTGTACGTCCCGCTGCTCTTCACGGCCACGCACTGGCCGAACGCGAAGCTGCCGATGACCGGCCGGCCGGACCTGGTTCTGCACCTGACGATCTTCGGGGTTTGGACCGGGCTCCTCATCGGCGCGGCGTTCTTCGGCGCGGCGCTTTCGTGGCGGAATATTCTGTGGTGCGCGGCCATCGGCGCCGTGTATTCGGGAGTCGACGAGGCGCTCCAGGCCATCCCCGCCATCCGGCGCAACGCGGCATGGGACGACTGGGGCGCGAACCTGCTCGGCGTCGCGGCCGCGACGATCGTGGCCATCCTCATCCGACGGGTCGCCCTGGCCCGTGAACGGGGGCGGGGCGAACCTGCCCCGGGCGGCCAATCATGAGCGAGCACGCGTCCGCCATCGGCTTCCACGGCCCCAAGTGCTGGCTGGTCTCCGGCGCCGCCGGCGCGGTCATCGGATTCCTGCTGGCGCAGGGCGTGCCGATCGCGCCGACCGCGGACGGCGCCCCCGACATCCCCATCTGGCTCGTCGCGCCGTTCGTGCTGCTGCTCGCGTCGATCGCCTTCATGCCGTTCATCAGCGCCCGGATCTGGCACCGGCACTACCCCGATTTCGCGATCCTGCTCGGGGCCGTCGTCGTCGGGTACTACCTGTCCGGCTTCGGGACCATCCCCGGCGGTGCGGGGACGGCCTACGCCCAACACAAGGTCCTGCACGCCGCGATCGAGTACTACTCCTTCATCGCCCTCATCGGCGGCCTGTTCGTCGTATCCGGGGGCATCCTTGTTGATGTGAGGGGACGGGGCGGCCCGCTGGCCAACACGATCCTGCTCGCCTGCGGCGCGGTCCTGGCCAACATCGTCGGAACGACCGGCGCGTCGATGCTCCTCATCCGCCCCTTCATGCGCGTCAACAAGGATCGGTTGCGCCCCGTTCACATCGTCTTCTTCATCCTCATCGTTTCGAACTGCGGCGGGTGCCTGACTCCCATCGGGGATCCGCCCCTGTACCTGGGCTTCCTCAAGGGCGTGCCGTTTCTGTGGACACTCGAGCACCTGTGGCTCGACTGGGCCTTTGTGGTCGGCATCCTGCTGGCGCTGTTCTTCGCCGTCGATACGCGTCTCGGGCGGACGGCGGCCGCGCGGAGCGTCCCCCGGGCTCACGAGCCCGAGGCCGCGCAGCTCATCCGGGAGGAGATCCGCGACCGGCCCGGCCTGCGGATCCGCGGGTGGATCGGCCTCGTCTGCCTCGCGTTGATGATCTTCGGCGTCTTTGTTGATCCGCTGCTCGAGCGGCTCACCGGCCTGCACGGGATCCCGATCGGGGCGACCTTCCAGATCGCCGTGGCGATCGCGGCGTACGTGCTCGCTCCG
>CAZMPE010000019.1:0-15053 GCA_964567955.1 uncultured Phycisphaeraceae bacterium
AAGTCCTGGTCCACGATGTTCGCGCCCGTGGACACGATCGCGTCCACCATGTTGTTCTCGACCAGCGTGATGATCGTCTTCTTCAAACCCGCCGAGATCAGGGACCCCGCGAGCGTCAGGATCACCGCGCACCCGCTGTCCCGCAGCATCATGGAGTAGATGTCCGCGGCCTGGGCCAGCGTGCGGCTCGTGTACGCCATCTCCCGGTAGCTGTCGATCACCTTCCGCGCGTCGAACGACGTGATATCCACGTGGCGCACCGGGCGCGACAGCAGATCCTTCTTGGTCCATGTATTGGCCATGACATTCCCGCCCTTCCGGGCGGTCCTCCGTCCAGCCAAGCCCCCCTGGCTGTGTGCGTGATGGTCCTCGGCACGGGGGTGGCGCGCCGCACCGGAACAGTAGGCGGGGCCCGCTTGTGCCGGAGCCGCGGATCGGTCACGATACGCCATCCCGGGAGGTGCCCATGCAGACGCCCGCCGCCCGCTACCGCGAGGTCACACTCAGCGCCATCCTCTTCGGAGTGATCGTCGGCGCGATCATGAACGCCGCGATCACGTACACCGGCCTCAAGATCGGTTTCACGATCGTCGGCAGCGCCATCGCCGCGGTGCTCGGGTTCGGCGTCCTGCGCGCCCTGCTCCGGCGCGGCACCATCCTCGAGACGAACATCGGCCAGACCATCGCCTCCGGCGTCAACACCACCAACGCCGGCGTCATCTTCACCGTCCCCGTCCTGCTGCTGCTCGGATTCAATCTCGACCCCGGCCGCCTGGACTTCTGGCTCATTACCCTCGCCTGCATGGCCGGCGCCGTCCTCGGCGTCTCCTTCATCGTTCCGCTCCGAAAGCAGATGATCGATATCGACCGTCTCCGCTTCCCCAGCGGCACCGCCGTCGGCGCGATCCTCAAATCCCCCGGCGCCGGCGCGGCCAAGTCCGTCGTCCTGTTGATCGGCGTTCTCATCGGCGCCGCGGTCTATCTGCCCTCGGGCCTGCCCTCCCTCACCCGCGCCGCGGGGCTCGGCGAACTCGACTCCCTCGTGGAGCGCGAGCGCATCACGCCGGCCCAGGCCGAACGAACGCGCGTGATCGCCGCGTGGATCGAGTCGGGCGGCGCACCGCAGGAGGTGATTGAACGAGGGCGCCTCCTCGACGAGCGCACCGCTCTCCGCAACCAGATCGGCGACGCCGATCCCACCGACGAGCAGGCCGCGTCGCTGGCTTCACTCGAGACGGCCATCGCCGCGGCGACCGGCACATTTCCCGATTCCATCTGCCGCGCCGCGTTCGCCGTTTCGAAGGGCGAAGGCACCTGGGATTCGCTCCGGTCGGACGCGGCCTGGGCTCGCTCTCCCCTCTGGGGCTACCAGGACATCGGCATCCGCATGGCCGCCGAGAGCGACGCCGACACGGGCAAACTGGCGATCCGCGTCGATCGCGACGGCAACCAGCGTCCCGATCTGCTCGTCACCGATTCCGTCATCGACGTCGGCCGTTGGCTCGGTCTCCCCGATGAGATGCAGTTCGCATTCGCCATCGCCCCCTTCGCACTCGGCGCCGGCTACCTGACCGGACGCGCTGGGCTCATGGTGCTCGCCGGAGGGGTCCTCGCCTACCTCGTTCTCAACCCGCTCGCCTTCCGGTTCGGCTGGCTCCCGGCCACCGTCGCGCCTCACCAGGTCTCCGGCTTCGCCCTGAGCGCCTTCAACCGCCCGCTGGGGATCGGCTTGCTCCTCGGCGGGGCTCTCGCCGGCGTCCTCGCCGCGCTCCCCTCCATCCGCGAGGCCCTCAAGAGCATCTCCGGCGCCGGCAAAGCCCGAGGCGGCTCGGACGAGATGAGCCTCAAGACCATCGCCATGGTCGCCGTCGTCGCCCTCATCGGCCTCTTCATCGCCGCGGAGTTCATCGGCGAGCCGACGGGTTCCGGCGCGGGCTGGCTCGGGGGCATGCACCCGCTGGCGGCCAAGCTCATCATCGTGCTGGTCGCCGGCGCCTGGATCTGGTTCGCGGGTGTCATCATCGCTCAGTGCACCGGCATGACCGACTGGTCCCCGATCTCCGGCATGGCCCTGATCACCGTCGTCCTGGTCATGATGCTCGCGGGCACGGCCGACGTCCTCTCCGCCGTGCTCATCGGCGCCGCGCTCTGCGTCGCCATCTCGCTCGCAGCGGACATGATGGCCGATCTCAAGACCGGCTACATCGTCGGCGCCAGCCCGCGCCGTCAGCAGATGGTTGAGATGGCCACCGCGGCGATCGGCCCGGTCATCACCATGGCCACGATCGTCCTGATCGCCAGCGTGAACATGAAGCAGGTCGGCGTTCCGATCGGCCCCGGTACCGCCACCGTCGCCCCGCAGGCCCAGGCCCTGCAGGCCGTCATTCAAGGCGTGCAGGGCGGCCAGATGCCCTACGCCCTCTACGGACTCGGCGCCATCCTCGGCGGCCTGCTCGGACTCGGGGCCTTCTCAGGACTGGGCGTGCTCGTCGGGCTCTCGATGTACCTGCCCATCATCTACATCCTCACCTACGGAATCGGCTGCGTCCTCAATATCGTCATCGGCCGCGTCAAGGGCCGCACATGGGCCGAGGAGTGGGGCGTCCCATTCTGCGCCGGCCTGATCGTGGGCGAGGCGCTCCTCGCGCTCGGCATCAGCTCACTCGTACTCATCCTGGGGTAAGGCGATGAAACTGATCGGCTCGCTCATCGTCATGGTCTCCATCGTCCTCGGAGTGGTCGGCGCCGTCACCGCCTACCTCCCCAAGCTCTCGCTGCCCGACGACCGTCTCGTCGGCCTCACACTCAACGCGCCCGCCGGCAAAGACTCTTCGGACCCCACCGGCACAAAACCCATCGCCGCGGCGGGCGCCGAACTGACGGTGCCCCTTCTCGTCCAACTGCGGGCCGACGGCGTCACGCGCGTCCGCGTCCGCGAGTTCGCCCTCGGACGCTGGTCTGAAATCTGGGTCTTCAGCCTCGGTGTCACCGGCCTGCTCGTCGGCGGCATGATGCTCCGCATGGCCGCCGGGCGAGGGCGTACCGGCCTCGGCGCCGTCGCCGGCATCGAGGAGGCTCGAGTAGCCCTCCAGGCCATCGCCGCGGCGGTCGACCGCCTGCGTTCCGAACGCCCCTCCCTCGCCTCGGACATCGCCCGCGACGCCGCGGTCCTGGAGCAGATCGGGCATGTTCAGAAGGTCCAGGTTCCCATCTTCCTGTCTTCACGCCCGGTCCTGACCGCCGTCGGCGGCATAGGCGGGTACGCCCGGGTCATGGACCGCTTCGCTGCCGCCGAGCGGCAGATCAACCGTTCCTGGTCAGCCGCGGCCGACAGTGCGACCGATGAATCCGCGGCTTGCCTTGAGAAGGCTGCCGAACTCCTGGCCGCCACCCGGGAACGGCTCGACACCCTCTTGCCGTGATCCGCAATAGTCCGTCGGACCCCGCGTTGACAATGCGGGGCCGGGGTCGCGGTGCGCTCCGGGGGTTGCCCGCCGGGGCCGGGCGGCCCCGCACGGACGCCGCTGGCCCCAACATCGGGTGTCTATGTTCGCTCTGGTATCCTCTGCAAATCCTGATACCTTCAGGCCGATCGTGCGGGCACCCTTCCGGGCCCGCGCCAGCCACATCTGGGAGAACAGCGTGAAGACCTCCATGCCCCCTTCGGTGTCGACCGCGACCGCCCTGTTGACCCTGGCCGCCCCGATCTGGCTCGCGCCCGCGCTGGCTCAGACCGCCCAGCCCGCCGCGCCGACCGAAACCGCCGCGCCGACCTCCCAACCCGCCGCCGCTCCGTCCACTCCCACGCCTCAGCCCGCGGCGACCCCGGCGCCCGAGCAGGCCTCGCAGGCGGTCGACCGACCGACCGGCGCGCCCGCCGCACCAAAGCCAACCGTCGACCCGGCCTGGATCAACGCATTCGAATGGCGCAGCATCGGCCCGGCCAACATGGGCGGGCGCATCACGGACATGGCCGTCAACGCGTCCGACCCGACGACCTTCTGGCTCGCCACGGCGTCGGGCGGCCTGCTCAAGACGGTCAACAACGGCATCACCTTCGAGCACCAGTTCGACCGGGAGGCGACCGTCTCTCTCGGCGCCGTCGCCGTCGCGCCCAGCGACCCCAGCATCGTCTGGGTCGGCACCGGCGAGTCCAACCCCCGCAACTCCGTCTCCTGGGGCGACGGCGTCTACAAGTCCAACGACGGCGGCGCCACCTGGAAGAACATGGGCCTCGGCGACACCTTCCACACCGGCCGCATCGTCGTCCACCCGACGGACCCCAACACCGTGTACGTCGGCGCCATGGGCCGCTGCTGGGGCCCGAACGAGGAGCGCGGCCTCTACAAGACCACCGACGGCGGTCAGACCTGGTCAAAGATCCTGCACATCGACGACAAGACCGGCGTCATCGACATCGCGATGAGCCCGGCCGACCCCAACACGCTGCTCGTCGCCACCTGGCTTCGACGGCAACGACCCGGAAACCAAGTGGGGCCCCGGCTCGGGCCTCTACCGCACCACCGACGGCGGCGTGACCTTCGGGCGTGTCACGTCCGGCCTGCCCGAGTCCAGCCTCGGCCGCATCGGGCTCGACTGGTACCGCAAGAACCCCAACGTCGTCTACGCCCTCGTGGACTGCGAAAAGATCGGCTCCGCCGACCCCAACGAACCCTTCGCCGGCATCACCGGCGAGAACGCCGAGGTCGGCGCCCGCCTCACCCGCATCGTCGACGACGGCCCCGCCGCCAAGGCCGGATTGAAGACCGGCGACATCATCATGGCCGTGGAAGACAAGGCCGTCGTCTCCTACCAGGCTCTCCTGGAAGACCTCCGCGCCCGCAAGCCCGACGACGTGGTGAAGATCCAGGCCTCGCGCGACCGCGAGCTCCTCGAACTCACGCTCACGCTCGGCAAGCGCCCCGAGAGCGACGCCAAGCCCTACACCGCCTACCTCGGCGGCCAGCGCGCCAACATCCAGGACCAACAGGGCGAGTCCGGCTTCCAGTTCGGCGGCGTCTACCGCTCCGACGACGCCGGCCTGAGCTGGAAGCGCGTCAACAGCCTCAACCCCCGACCCATGTACTTCTCCGCCATCCGCGTCGATCCCTCCGACGACAACAACGTCTACGTCATGGGCGTCTCCCTCCACGCCTCCACCGACGCGGGCAAGACATTCAACGACACCGCCGGACGCGGCACCCACGCCGACCACCACACCATGTGGATCAACCCCGGCAACGGCCGGCACATCATGCTCGGCAACGACGGCGGCTTCTACATGACCTACGACCAGGGCAAGTCCTGGGACCACTTCAACCACATGGCCCTCGGCCAGTTCTACCACGTCGCCGTCGACAACCGCCCCGCGTACAACGTCTACGGCGGCCTGCAGGACAACGGAAGCTGGGGCGGCCCCGCCCGAATCCGAAGCGGCTCGGGCCCCGTGAACGTCGATTGGTTCCGCATCGGCAGCGGCGATGGATTCGTCTGCGCCGTCGATCCCGAGGACCCCAACCAGCTCTACTACTCCAGCCAGAATGGCGGCACCGGCTGGCGCAACCTGGCTACCGGCCAGAGCGGCTCGATCCGTCCGCCCCGGGAGCAGGGGCTCACGTTCCGCTTCAACTGGCGTACGCCGTTCATGCTCTCCAGCCACAACTCGAAGATCTACTACGTCGCCGGTAACTACGTCTTCCGGTCGTACAAGGGCGGACGCGAACTCTGGCGCATTTCGCCCGAGATCTCCCGCACCGACAAGGGCAGCGGCACCGCCATCGCCGAGTCGCCCTTCGATCCGCGCATCCTGTACGCCGGAACCGACGACGGCGCACTCTGGGCCACGCGCGACGGCGGGCACACCTGGAACAACCTGTTTGAGATCACCGGCACCGAGAGCGAGACCCCGCCCACCGCGGGCATCCTGGCCACGAACACACCCGTCGCGACCCCTGCTGACCCCGCACCCCGTGGACCGGGTGCCGGACCCGGCGCGCGGGGAGGCGGAGCCCGCTTCGCCGAGATGCTTGCACAGGCCGACGCCAACGGCGATGGCCTGATTCAGAAGAGTGAGATGCCCGAGCGCATGCAGCAGATGTTCGAGCGCCTCGACACCGACGGCAGCGGCGCCATCGACAAGGCCGAACTCGAGGCCGCCGCAACCCGCGGCTTCGGACGCCGGCCCCAGCAGCCCGGCGACGAGCCCACCGATCCGCCAGCCGCCGCCGCCACGCCCGCGCCCCCGTTGGAGCCGCACGACGAGGCCCAGCCCCCGGCCGAGCCGGCCGCGACTGTACAGCCCGCTCCGTCGACTGAGCAACCTGCGGCCGCTCAGCCCGCCGCCGCTACGGAGACTCCCGCCCAGCCCGCTCCGGACACCGTCAGCGGAACCTGGCGGGCACGGATGATCGGCGACACGCCCCGCAGCATGGGCACCTTCGACATCACCCTCAAGCTCGCCGACGGCACCAAGGTCTCCGGCGATGTGAGCTCCGAGGTCTTCAGCGGCCCGATCGGCACCGGCTCCTATGACCCCGCCGCCTCGCGCGTGCGGTTTGTCTTCAGCGGCGAGCGCGGCGAACTCGTCTTCTCCGCGAAGATCGACGGCTCGAAGATGACCGGCGACCTCACCTTCGCGGGCGGAGAGTTCTCGATGCCGTTCGAGGCCTAGCGGCGTGCCGACCAGCCCTCGACGGCCGCGCCGGCCGAGACCCCGCGCAACCGTTCCGGTCGCGGCTCCGCCCGCACCGTCGAGGTCGGCAAGCCCCTCAAGGACCTCGTGCCGGGCCCGCGCTGGGTCGCCTCGCTCGAAGCCTCACGCCATGAGGCGTCACGCGTCTACATGTGCCTGGACGGCCACCGATCCAACGACGACGCCCCTTATCTTTTCGCCTCCGAGGACTACGGCCAGACCTGGCGCTCCCTCAACGCCAACCTGCCACGCGAGACCACCAAGGTCCTCGTGGAGGACATCGTCAACCCCGACGTCCTCTACTGCGGCACAGAGTTCGGCTGCTACGTCACCGTGAATCGCGGCAAGGACTGGACCAGGCTCAACAGCAACCTGCCCACGGTCGCCGTCCACCACCTCGCCCAGCACCCGAAGAACGGCGACATCGTCGCCGCCACCCACGGGCGCAGCCTCTGGGTCGTCGACGCGACGACCATCCGCCAGATGAAGCCCGAGACCCTCGCGGCCTCATCCCACCTCTACAAGCCGAACACCGCCTACGCGTGGCGCTCCGAGCCCTCGCGGGGCGTGAGCGGGGCCCGCAACTTCGTCGGCCAGAACCCGCCCGCGGCCGCGCAGCTCTATTACTCGCTCGGATCGACCGCGACCGACGTCTCGCTCAAGATCCAGACCCTCGACGGGCAGCAGGTCCGCGACCTGCGTGTGACCGACAAGGGCGCGGGTCTCCACCGCGTCTCATGGGATCTGCGTCGTGATCCGCCGCAGAGTGGTCGCGCCGTTCCGCCCGCGCAGCGCCCGGAAACGCCGGAACCACGCGGCGCCCAGGCGACCGAATCCGCGACCGACCCCGCGGCGGCCGAACCGGGGAGTTCACAGCCGGGACGCCGTGGCGGTGGCGGGCCCGGTACCCAGGGCCCGCCCACCGAGTTCGCGGGCGGGGGTAGTGGGGGTGGCGGCTTCGCTGGCGGCGGCGGGTTCGGCGGCGGACGCGGCGGCGGTCGCTTCGGACGAGTCGAGCCCGGCACCTACGTCGTGGTGCTCACCGTCGACGGCCAGGAAAGCCGACAGCACGTCACGATCGCCAGCGACCCGGACTTCCCCGAGTTCATCGCCGAGGAGGACGAGGAAGACGCCGGGAACGACGAAGAGAACGTCCTCGCGCCGATCGTCCGCTGAACTGTCGACACGACGGGCGCTCTCCGGAGCGCCCGTTTCGCGCGCTCACACATCGCAGATCGCGACCGCTTCGCGCAGCGACGTCATCGGGTCCCGGCGCGGGATGAACTCCTGACCGAGATACCCCGTGTACCCCTTCTCCACAATCGCGCGGCAGATCGCCGCGTAGTTCAGCTCCTGCGTCGCGTCGATCTCGTTCCGACCAGGCACGCCGCCCGTGTGGAAGTGCGCGATGTGATCCAGGTTGTCCGTGACCGTGCGGATGACATCCCCCTCCATGATCTGCATGTGGTAGATGTCGTACAGCAGCTTGAATCGTGCCGACCCGACGCGCTTGACCAGTTCCACACCCCACGGCGTCCGGTCGCACATGTAGTCTTTGTGGTCCACCCGCGAGTTGAGCAGCTCCATGATCACCGTCACGCCCAGTTGCTCCGCCAGCGGCGTGATCCGTTTCAGCCCCGCCGCGCAGTTCGCCAGCCCCTCCGCGTCGTCCATCCCGTCGCGGTTCCCGCTGAAGACGATCATGTTCGGAATGCCCGCCGCCTTCACGAGCGGCAGCAGCCGCTCCGACTCCTTCACGAACCCGTCGTGATGCTCGACGCGGTTCCAGCCCTTGTGGATCGGGTTCGGCCCCATCGCCACCGCGCACACCAGCCCGTGCCGCGCCGGGACATCCCACTCCTTCTCCGTCAGCAACTCCACCGATCGGACGCCCAGAGCCGCGGCGTTGCGGCACAGATCCTCGAGGGGCATGCCCCCGTAGCACCAGCGGCATACCGACTGCTTCAGCCTGCCCTTGAGCGTCCCCATCGATGGCTCCGTCGGCTGGCCCGCCAGCGCCCCCGCCGCGACCCCCGCGATCGACGCCCCCATGAACTCGCGTCGCAGCATGCGATACTCCTTCCGCCGTTGAGTCTACCGCGCCGTTACAACGTGCTCAGGTCCCGGCGCACGAAGATCGCCGCCGCCGCACCCCACGCCGCCGCGCCGATCGCCAGCAGCACGGCCGCATCCCCGATCGGCGCCGTTCCATCGCGCAGGATGAACAGCGGCCGGAAGTACGTCAGCAGGCTCAGCCACGACACGCGCCGCGCGGGCTCCCAGAACTGCGCGAGGTAGTTCAAAAGGAACGAGGCCAGCACCAGCACAAAGGCCAGCGTCATCGCCTTGCCGCGCCGGTCGCTCAGGGCGGAAATCAGCCATGCCACGCCGCCGACCGCTCCCGCCAGCACGCCCAGGTGTGCCGCGGCGAGGGCCATCCGCCACGGGTCGCCCCGCAACGGCGGCGCGACGTTGAGGCTGCTCAGCAGATTGCCGACGTACCCGCATGCGATGACGACGGCCAGCCCCATCACGCACGCCGCCGTCTCGCACACCAGTACTTGCAGTCTCGAGACCGGCAGCCCGAGGAGCACGTCCACCGTGCCCCGGTCGATCTCCCCCGCCGGCACGCGCGTGCAGCAGACGATGACGTACGCCCAGGTGAGCGCGAACACAACCGGGTGCACCCAGCAGATCGACACGAACATCTCCGGCCCCGGCGCCCCGTTCATCTCCGTACCGATCATCGCCCCGACGATGCGGCGGACGACCTCGAGCTGGAAGATCTGCCCCGCGATCTGCTCCTGGAACGTCGGGATCACGTACGCGAGCAGCGCCTCGACCAACGCCAGGCCGACGCCGAACAGCAGCACGATCGGCCACAACTCGCGGAACGCCTTGACGAGCAGCCCGCGGTTCATGAAGCGCCCCCGTCGTAATACCGATGGAACAGGCTCTCCAGGTCCGGCGGAGCGATCGTCACGTCCTCCACCGCAAGGCCCGCCAGCCACGCCAGCAACTCCTCCACCGGTCCCTCCAGCCGCCCCGACCATTCCAAGGCGCCGCGCCGGGCCAGCCGCAGCACAGCCGGCGGCTCCATATCCAGCGAGTTGTTCTTCCACCGGATCGACACGTCCCGCCCCGCACGCCGGCGGAGCGAATCAAGCGTCTCGTCCGCCACCAGCTTCCCGGCGCGGATGATCGCCACGCGGCTGCACAGGGTCTCGACCTCGGCCAGCGTATGGCTCGAGAAGAAGACGCTGTGCCCCGCGCCCGCCAGCTCCCGCAGGATCGCGTGCAGCCGCTGCTGCATGATCGGGTCCAGCGCCGAACTCGGCTCGTCCAGCACCAGCAGCCGCGGCCGGTGCGCCAGCGCCACGATCAGCCCCAGCTTCTGGCGCATCCCGCGCGACATCGTCCGCACCCGCACGCCCAGATCGAGTTCAAACCGTTCCGCGAGAGCCCGCCCGTTCGCCCGCAGGTCCATGCCGCGGCAGGCCCCGAAGATCGCCAGCGCGTCCCGGCCCGACATCCACGGATACAGGCGCAGATCGCCCGGTACGTACCCGATGTCCATCCGCACCCGGGGCCCATCGCCCCAGCAGTCACGCCCGAAGACCCGTGCCGACCCCGACGTGGGCCGGAGCAGCCCCATGAGCACGCGGATGGTTGTCGTCTTGCCCGCCCCATTCGGCCCGAGGAACCCGTAGAGAGCCCCCTCGGGCACCGAGAGCCGCAGCCCGTCGACGGCGCACCGACGCCCGTAACAACGGGTCAGAGAATCAAACTCGATCACGCCCATGGTCTCGCCCGGGCGTCCATGCTATCGATCGCCCGGGCTTCGCTCGATCACCGTCCGGGCCCGCAGCCCGTTCTCCTCGAATGTCAGTCCGAGGTTTCCGGAGCGGATTCCGGTGAGCGGTCCCATGTCCGTCGGGCCGGATCCCCGATCACCCGGGCACCCGTAGACCGTCGACGTCAACGTCCGGAACCGATCGTTCCACTCGTACCGACCGCCGCCCGGGCAGACCAGCTCCGTTCCCCAGACCCGGCGATGCACCTCAACCGGATCCTGGTCTGGGTACAGCCGTCGCCACTCGTTGAGGATGCGGACGTTCGACCACGAAGCCAGGCGCGACGTGTTGCGGTACGCCTCCGCCCCCGGCCCGTAGACCAGTTCCAGTCCCTGGGCGTCAAACTGCAGGCACATGCTCGAGCCCAACCACGCACGCGGGCTCTCCGGGGCCGTGCCCGATCGGCGCGCCAGCTCGCGATCGATCGCACGCTTGAGCACGTCCTCGTTGATCGACACGATCAGGGCCCGCGGCATGGCGGCGTAGAACACCGCCAACTCGTCGATCGGGCGCCCCTGCGCGTCCGCGCGCGCGGTCTCCGACAGGCCCACCCGCACGTACCCCTGCCCGGCGTGCGTTCGCGGGTCCCACGCCGTCATCCCCGGCGCGGTCGCCTCGACGAACGCCCGCGCGGCGGCGACGAACGCCGTCAGCCTGATCGCGCTGGATGCCTCCGCGTACAACGCGACCGGCATGCGGGCCATGTTCTCGCCCATGAACTCCTCTGTATCCCGCGCCGCCATCAGCTCGGCCCAGAACGGGTCGGGGTCGGCATAGACCGCGACCGACTGCCCCACCCAGCTCAGCGGGTCAAAATCCAGCCCCGGGGCCATCATCCGCGCAAACCCGGACCACTGTTTCACGGTGTCCGATTCGGCGTTGACCGCGACGACGCCGTGGGCGATCGCGTCGTGCGGGTCGCCGGAGCCGGGAGCCAGTGACGCGCCCATGGAGGCGTTGATCCACTGCCGGTACTGCGATCCCGCGATCAGCGGCATGATCGTCATGTCCGCGCTCAGCCGCTCGGGGCCGACCCCGATGCTGATCCCGATCGGGTCGAACGCCCAGTTCCAGTTCCGCTCGTACCCGCGGCGCCAGCGCTCGTACGCCGCCGCCTCGGATTCCGTCGCCTCGCTGATCCCGAGCTCCGCGATCGGTGTCAGGAAGGACAGCGACCCGTACACCGACGACCGCACGCCTCCCGGCCCCAGCGTCAGCGTCCCGATCGTCCGCATCGGCATCTCGGATTCGATCCCGCGACTCGCCTGCACGCCCGTCACGATCTCGTCCATGCGCGCGGCCGTCGCATCGGCCAGGATGGCCGCGGCACGCAGCCGGCGGGACGACCCGATCCGCCACTCCGGTCCGCACCATCGCCGGATCGTCGCGTCGCTCAGGAAGATGAACGCGGTCTCCCCCGCGGCACCCACCGGGTACCGCCCGCGGAAGAATCGGTACTCCGGCAGGCTCGCGATGGAGGCGCCGCCGTTCCGCACCGCCGCCAGGCGACGAATCTGCTCCGGCGAGTTCGTCACGACCGCGGCGCCCTCCAGCGCGCAGACGTACGCGCTCACCGACCGGTCGGCCGATACCACGGCCTGGTACGCCAGCCCGTCGATCTCCCCGGTGCGGTACTCCCCGGGTCCCGCCGCGCTCCGCGTCCTGGCCAGAAGGACTCCCGCCAGGGCGGCCGGGCTCGTGGTCTCCATCAGCACGGCGACATCCGTCCCCGTGGGGAAGTAGGGGTCCGAACCCGTGATCACGGCCGACTTCATCAGCGACGGCCCCAGGAGACGCGTCAGCAGATCCCTCGACACCCCCATCTGACTCTCGTACCGCGCCAGCAGGCCAGCGTCCTCGGGCCGGGCCCGCATGGACCGCACCGCAGGCAGCCCCTCTTCGTTCGTCTCATCCAGCAGCCGGGTCAGCGAGACGAAGTCCGGGCAGAACACCGCGTGCTGGTCCGCGGGGATCAGCCCCGCCAGCTTGTCCAACGGCACGTCTGTCTCCGGCCATGCCATCTCCGGCACCGTGATCCCTGAGATCGTGCCGATCTCGACGACCTTCTCCGGCTCGAGCGTTCCCGGATCCGTCCCCGGCAGCTCGCGCGCCAGTTGCAGGTTTTCGCTGACGGCCCGTCCACCGTTGATCAGGTTGTACGTGTCGTCCAGTTCGCGCCGGCCCCGGAACCGGCGGTCCGGAGTCTCCGTCCCGGAGGCCCGCCGCGACTCCGCCGCCTGCCGCCGGTACCACGCCGACCCCGGCGTGTCGGTCTCCAGCAGTCGTTCGTAGTGCCGGGCACGGGCGATGTGGAAGGCGTGTTCGGCATCTTCGCCGCCCGCCTCCTCGTCGAACTCGAACCGCAACGCCGTCATCCGCGTCACGCCTTCATCGGGCAGGAACAGCCACCCGTGAATCGGCCCCGTCGCCCGCGATCGCACCAGCAGCACCGTCTGCGGGGCGAACCAGGCCTCGGCCATGTCGAACAGCCCCTCTTCATCGGAGTCGCCGGTGCGCGCGACGTACGCCTCGCCCCCCGCGTCCAGGACCGCGTACGGGCGCAGCGCATTCATCTCCGCCGGCGGCAGCCAGCGCGGCTCCTTCGAGCCCGGCCATTCACCCTCGTGGATCGTCAGCCGCAGCGCCGACACGCGGTAGTACGCGTCGTCCGCGTACGCGCCCGCCGACACGAGGCAGATCGAGACGCCGATCGCGATCCGAACCATGGCGGACCTCCTCCCTTTTCCCTGACACGAGGATACTACCGGGATCCGCACCCAGTGGTCGAAGTGCCCCGCGCAGGGCGGCGGCTCACGGCCGTTCCCACGGGCACAAGCACCCCATGGCCCTCGGTCGACGAGCCGGGCGCCCACGGTTTTGAGCCGTTTTGCCCACACGATCTGGTATGCTCCCCCAACCTGCCTGTTTCGGGAGATGCCCAGAGTGTTGACGATTGAGGGAAGATCGGTCGGATCGCGCAAGCCGCTCTTTGACGACTTCTCCGTCTCGATTCCCTTCGACCCGGGTGATGGGGGATTGACGCTTCGCGAACTGATCGCGCGCATCGTGCGCGCGGAGACCGCCGCATTCCGAAAGCGCCGCGAGGCCCGGCGGCTCGACCGCGTCATGACACGTTCACAGATCAACGAGAGGACGCTCCGCGGCAAGATTAGCCCGGAAGGGCTCGCGGAGCGCGAACGACTGAATCCCAGCAAGGTCGATGATGATGACGCCGTGGCCGTGGCGTGCCAGGCGTTCGAAGATGGTCTGTACCTCGTCGTCCTGGACGGCGAAGAGCAACGACACCTCGACCAGCCCGTGTACCTGCGCCCCGACAGTCGGGTGACGTTTGTGCGCCTGGTCTTCCTCTCGGGGGCATAGATGCTGACCGAATCACAAGCGACCGAACAGCTCAAGGCCTTCGAGATCGGCGGGTGGCACGAACGCCGGACGGCCGCATTCCTCAAGACCCCGTTCGGCAGGGTCCGCGCCGTCCGTGAGGCCTACACGCCCGGCGAGGACGGTCGGGCCAAGGACCACGACGAACGCGTCCGTCTCCTCGGCTCGGCGATGGAGTCGATCACCGACCGCCAGCGTGCCGACCTCTTCAAGCTGTGGTTCCCGAAGTTGGCGCCGAATCTCGAGGCCGCGTGGCACTCCCTCCGCAACCGGCCCGTCAGCCGCGACATTGACTTGGGGTACCGCGCGCCCGTCCGCGCCCCACGAAATGCCGCCCTCGTCGGCCGTACTCGTGCGCTCTGGTTCGACGGTGTTCAGGGCTCGCTCGAAGGGTACGACCCAGACGTGGAGTGGGTCGCCGAGTGGGTGTCCCACTTGAACGTCTACCCGGCGGGCGACCTTGCCTGGGTCCTCGCCGCCGCCATCGACGCCGGGGGGAAGACCGGCCGGCGGGTCCTCGACACCCTGCTCTCGATCGTCCAGGGCAAGCACGAGATCAGCCCTCCGTCCGGCGAGGCCATCCGAGCCCTCCTCAACTGCTCCCAGACCGAGGCTTGGGAGGGCGTCGAGCGGCTGCTCGTTGCCGCGCGCCGCGAGGAGGGACTCCGCCAGTCGATCCTCGAGAGCGTCGACGAGGCCCATCCCGACGCCTTCCGACGCATGCTCCGCGTCATCCGCGAGAACGGCTTGTGCCGGTTCTCGGCCACCGTCCGCGCGGCGGACGTGTGGTTCGGATTCCAGTGGGACGCCGTCGCCGCCCGGGTCGTGGAGGACGCCCTGACCAAGGTGGAGCTCTACCTGTCGGATCCCGCGGCGCGCGACAAGGTGCTGGACAAGGGCCCGGCCCAGGACGCCTACCTGGCCCTCTGGTCGATCGCCTTTGACGACCTCGATGATGCCATTCCTGCCGCCGCGCACCTCGCGCGAAGCAAGGACCCCGAGCGTCGATTCGCGGCGTACCGCCTGCTTGCGATGACGGGTGTCGAGACAGTCGAGCCCGCGATCCGCCCGGGCCTGGCCGATCCCGATCTCCGCGTGGCCGCCGCGGC
>CAZMPE010000020.1:0-14596 GCA_964567955.1 uncultured Phycisphaeraceae bacterium
GACGCGATCCTGCAGTCCCTCGCGGCGCACCGTATCCGTGCGACGTTCTTCGTGATTGGTCGCTTCGCCGCGCAGCACCCCCAGATCGTGCGGTCGATCGACGCCGCCGGCCACGTCATCGGGAATCACAGCTACGACCATTCGCACTTCGGGATGTTCCGCGGGCGCGCGTACTGGATTGACCAGATCGAGCGCACGGATGGAGCGATCGCGGGTGTGATCGGCCGGCGGCCGCGGCTCTTCCGCCCGCCCATGGGGTTCCGCAGCCGGCACCTCGCCGCCGCGGCGCGTCAGACCGGGCATCTCGTCGTGACCTGGACGCGGCGCGCGTTCGACGGCGTGCCGACGACGCCCGAAGCAATCGTGGCCCGCGTCGGCGAGCGCGCCGGCGCCGGCGACATCGTGGCGATGCACGACGGCGTGGAGCCGAACATCACGCGCGATCCGTCCCCGACCGTGCGGGCGGTCGATGCGGTGTGCGCGGCCCTTCGCCGGCGCGGGCTCGCGCCCGTGACCGTCTCTGATCTGATCGACGTGGAGCCCTATTCGAGCGGTTGATCAGGGTCGAGCCGGAGTGGCACGGTCCGGAGCACGAACATCAGGGCGGTGAATCCCAGCGCGCCGAGCGCCACGCCGAGAATCGAACCGCCCACGACCCACTCGAGACCGGCCTCGCGGAAGACGTTCCAGAAGCCGTGGGTGGCGGGGTTGTACTCCGCGAACCGCGGCCAGCGGCCCCTGAGCACGAAGTGGCCGACGCTGATTGAGCCGAGGGCCAGGATCGCGCCCGGCGGCGGCGTCGCCAGCAGCGTTCCCGCGACCGTCGCGACGGCGTTGAGGTGGAGCCTCGCCGCGAGGAAGAGGGCGACCAGCGTGTGCAGGCCCCAGGGGAAACAGGCGATGAACACGCCGACTCCGAAACTCAGCGAGACGTGAACGCGGCCGGCACGCTGGGTGCGCAGCTCGGCCCAGGCTGCGAACGGGCTGAACCAGTTCAGGACCCGGCGCCACAACGGATCGGTGGAGACTTGTTTCTTCAGGGGCTCCTGCCAGCGGGGGTGCGGCCAGGGGAGGAGCGCCCGACCGAGCAGATAGGCGTGCAGGCCGAGCCCGTGGAAGGTGTCCAGCCATGGCTTGAAGTGGCTCACCCGTTCGCCCTCGGGCTGGTAGATGCACGGGACGGGCGCCTCGATGATCGGGCACCCGGCCCAGGCTGCGCGCGTGATCACCTCGGCCTCAAAGGCGAATCGGCCGGCGCCGCAGCGGACGGGGCCGAACAGGCCGAGCGGGTAGACACGCTGGCCGCACTGGCTGTCGGCGACGACGACGCCGCACTCGCAACGGATCGCGAGATTGGAGAGGCGGCGCCCCACGCGGCTGCGGGCGGGTTGGCCCTTGACCTTCTCGTCCCTGCGTCCGATGACGAGGGCAAAGCGGTCTCGGCGTGCCAGGTCCAGGAGGGCGGGGATCGCCTCGGGGTCGAGTTGCCCGTCGGTGTCGATCGTCGCGGCGTGCGTGAACCCCGCGGCGCGCGCGTGCTCGAAACCGGTGCGGAGCGCCGCGGCCTTGCCGCGATTCACGGGGTGACGCAGGACGGTTGCGTCGCGCCCGGGTTCCGTCTGCGTCCAATCCGCGAGGAGCCTCGCGGTGCCGTCGGTGCTGCCGTCGTCGACGACGATGACCGGAAGTTTGAGCCGCGCGACGCGGTCCAGGACATCGACGAGCGTGCGCTGGTTGTTGAACGTCGGCGCGAGGACAACAGGGCGGAACGCCGGCTGGGCGCCGGGCTGCTGGTTGGTTTGGAAATTCATGCGATCAGCTGGAGCACGGCTCCATCGTACGGCGGACGGGTTGACCCGGTTGGCGGGCCCGCCTGCTATGCTGGCCGGTTCCGTTGCCGGCAGTGCAAGGGGCCCGTGCCCCACCGGCCGGAGCGATCAGGTCCGAGCGGGAACAACCATGCACCACAGACCATTGCTTATCGTGTCGTCCATCGCGCTGACGGCTGCCGCCTCAACCGCGGCGGGCGGGCCGGACGTCGACGGCCGGATCACCGCGCTCGCCGCGGCGAATCCGCAGCTGGTGGAGATCTCCCGCCTGGGCGTCAGCCGCGCCGGGCGGCCCATCCAGATGGTGTGGCTGACGGATCGAACGGAATCGTCGCCGGCGCCGGCGGACCGACCCGCGCTGGTGATCGTGGCCGGCGTGAACGGCCAGCACCTGGTCGGCGTGGAGACGGCGCTCGGCGTCGCGGAACGACTGGTGGCGGATCAGCGCGAACTGCTCAAGACGCACAGCGTCTTCATCGTGCCGCGGCTCAACCCGGACTCGTTCGCCTTCAACGCCGACGCGGCGCAGCCGAAGATGGACTACACGCGGACGGTCGCTCCGTACGACGCCGATCACGACGGTCGCGTCAACGAGGACCCGGCGGAAGACCTCAACGGGGACGGTGTGATCACGATGATGCGGATCGCGAACCCGCCGCCCGGGTCGCCGCTGACGGCGCAGTATGTCGCCGACACGGACAACGCGCGCCTGCTGCGGACGCCGGACGCGGCGAAGGGCGAGGTCGCGAAGTACGCGCTGCTCATCGAGGGGATCGATAACGACGGCGACGGACAGTTCAATGAGGACGGACCCGGGGGATCGGCGGGCGGCGGCGTGAATCTGGACTGGAACACGCCCTACCGGTGGAAGGAGCTGACCGACGGCGTCGGCGCGTATCAGCTCTGCGAGCCGGAGTCGCTGGCCCTCGTGGAGTGGATGCTGTCCATGGACACGATCGTCGCGGTGGTTGTGTACGGCCCGCACGACACGCTGGTGAACGTGCCGGAAGCGGGGAAGTTCGATCAGACCGGCCAGGTTCCACTCGGGATCGAGAACGGCGACAAGGCGGTCTACGACGATGTCTCGAAGGTCTTCAAGGAGATCACGCGGATGACGGGCGCTCCGGCGGTGGATTCCGCCGGGTCGGTGCACGGCTGGGCGTACGCCCACTTCGGCGCGTACTCGTTCTCGACACCGGTCTGGGTTCGGCCCGACCTCGTGAAGGCGCCCGATCCGCCGCCGGAGGCCGAGGCTCCCGCGCCGGGGACGGCGCAGGCTTCGGTCGAGTACAGCATCCGCACCGTGGCCCTGAACAACGCGGCCGCGCAGCCCGGAGCGGGCGGGGGCGGGCGGCGCGGCGGCGGGCGGTTTGGAGGGAGTCCTTCGCCCGCGGCGCCGGCGCCGGAAAAGAAGGATGTCTCCGAGGAGGCGAAGTGGCTCAAGTTCAGCGACGACAGCAGGGGCGGGACAGGGTTCATCGATTGGCAACCGTTCGACCATCCGCAGCTCGGCGCCGTTGAGATCGGTGGATTCGTTCCCGGGTTCCGTCACAACCCGCCGGACGAGGAGCTGCCCAGGCTCGCGGACGAACAGGCGAAGTTCGCCGCGGCGCTCGCCGGCCGTTTCCCGGTGATGGGTGCGCTGGAGCATCGGGTGGAACGGTTGGGTCAGGGGATGTGGCGGGTCTCGGCGCGGGCGGTGAACAACGGGACGCTGCCGATGATGTCGGCGATGGGCCTCAAGGCGCGCCGGGCGTTGCCGACGCTGCTGCAGATTGACGTCCCCGTGGAACGGATCGTCTCCGGGAGCAAGGTCGAGCGCGTCTGGGCCATCGCGGGGTCCGGGGGCGCGGCGGAGGCGAGCTGGGTGATCGTGGCGGAGGACGGCTCCGGCGTGCGTGTGCGCCTGCAGCCGACGTTCGGTCCGGACCAGTCCGTGGAGATCAAGCTTGAGGAGGGTGGACGATGAAGAGGATCTTCCGGGCGATCGCGGCGGTGCTGGCGTTGGGTGGGGCGGGCGCCGCGCTTGCGCAGCCGCACATTCCGGGCAAAGTCGAGATCGCGTTCAACCGGTACTACACGTACACGGAACTCGAGGGTCACATCAAGGCGATCGCGCAGGCGTATCCCGACCTGGTCGAGCTGCGCAACGTGGGCAAGAGCCGTCAGGGGCGCGACCTGTGGGTCGTGATCGTCAACGCGCCGAAGACCGGGCCGCACACGAGCAAGCCGGCGATGTACATCGAGGGCAACGTGCACGGGAACGAGATCCAGGCGGCGGAGGCGGTGCTGTACGCGCTCTGGTACCTGACCAAGGCGTACGGCCAGAACGACGCGCTGACGAAGCTGCTGGACAACTACAGCTTTTACCTCTGCATCTCCGTCAATCCGGACGGCCGCGAGTACTGGTTCGAGAAGGCGAACACATCGAGCAGCTCACGATCCAACCAGCGGCCGGTGGACAGCGACCGGGACGGGCAGTTTGACGAGGACGCGCCGGACGACCTCGACGGAGACGGCAGCATCACGCAGATGTGGAAGGAAGTGGCGAACGGACGCTGGGCCCGCGACGCGAACGACCCGCGGATCTTCCGGCGGGTCGGGCCGGAGGAGAAGGGCGGCTGGGAGATGCTCGGCTCCGAGGGCATCGACAACGACGGCGACGGATTGATCAACGAGGATGGGCCGGGCGGCGACGACATGAACCGCAGCTACCCCGGGGACTGGCAGCCCGAGTACGTGCAGTTCGGCGCCGGGCCGTACCCCTTCGCGCACCCGGAGACCCGCGGCACGGGCCTGTTCGTCCTGGGGCGGACCAACATCGCGGCGGTCCAGTCGTACCACAACTCGGGCGGGATGATCCTGCGCGGCCCGGGCGCGAACTACAACGAGGGCATGTACGGTTTCCAGGACATCGCGGTCTACGACGAGATCATGCGTACGGGCGAGCAGATGCTCCCGTACTACCGCGCGATGGTGACCTACCGCGACCTGTACACGGTGCACGGCGGCCAGAAGGACTGGACGGCGGAGACGCTCGGCATCTTCAGCTTTACCAACGAGATGATGCACCCGGGCATGTACTTCCAGCGCGACGTGACCAACCCCGACGAAAAGGCGATGTGGCTCTTCCGCGACCGCCTGTTGTTCGGGCAGGTCTTCAAGGATTACACCGAGTACGACCACCCGCAGTACGGGAAGGTGCTCGTGGGCGGCTTGAACAAGTGGTCCAGCCGCAACACGCCGACCTTCATGCTCGAGGAGGAGTGCCACCGCAACTTCGCGTTCACGATGTACCACGCCGACCAGATGCCACTGCTCCGGTTCGACAGGACCGAGATCGCCAAGGCGGGGCCGGGGCTGTGGACAATCACCCTCGAGGTGCGGAACGACAAGCTCATGCCGACGCGCAGCGGGATCGCACGCTCGCGGAAGATCGGGACCAACGACCTCTTCTTCTGTGAGCCGGGCGCCGGCGCGGCCGTCGTTTCATCCGGTCAGATCGGCTCCTGGACCGACCGGCAGATCTCGCCGGTGCGGTTCGAACCGGGCCGGATCCAGGTGGAGGGAGGCGTGCCGGGTCGCGGCGCGATCATCTACCGGTTCTACATCTCCGGCAAGGAGGGCGACCCGGTGACCTTCCGGTACCAGTCCGAAAAGGCCCGGACGATCGAGAAAACGATCGAGCTCAAGTAGTCTCAGCGGCTCTGCGTGTGCATCGCGAGGTCGAACCAGGCATCGGACTTGGAGACCTCGGAACGGATGACCGAAGCACGCCGGCCGGCCTGCCACTGCGCGACCGTCCAGAGGATCTTCGCGGAAAGGCGTGCGATGGGTGGGCGCGTCATCGAAGCGAGGGCGACAAGCGGCTTCGGGCCGTGCCGTCGGATCAGCGCGTCGTCCAGCGCGACGAACGGCTCGGCGCGACCAGGATCGCCCTGGCGGCCGGCCCGTCCGTGCAACTGCCGATCGACCCGTGACTCGTCGTGGCGTTCGGTCGCGATGACGACGAGGCCGCCCAAGGCCCGCGTCCGGTCGTCGAGCACGATGTCGGTGCCGCGTCCGGCCATGTTGGTGGCGACGGTCACGGCGCCGAACATCCCGGCGCCGGCGATGATGGCGGCTTCCTCGGCCTCGCGGGTGGCGTTGAGGATGCGGCAGGGGACGGAGCGCTCCTCCAGGAGGCGGCCGAGCCGCTCGGAGGAGAGGACGCTCCGGGTGCCGACGAGGACGGGCCGGCCGGTCGCGTGCAACTCGGCCACGCGGTCGGCCACGGCCTCGAACTTGCGCGTCTCATCGGCGAAGACCCGGTCGCGGGCCTTGACGCGGATGACGGGGCGGTGCGTCGGGACCCGCACCACGGGCAGCCTGTAGTACTTCCACAGTTCGTCGGCGACTTCCCAGGCCGTGCCGGTCATTCCCGACAGGCGTTGGTACTGCTGAAAGAACCGCTGGTAGCTGATCCGCGCCGTGGTACGACGATCCTCGGTCGGTGTGAGCCCCTCCTGGGCCTCGACGGCCTGGTGCAGGCCCATCTGCCACTGCCGGCCCTCGAGGACGCGGCCGGTCGAGCGATCGACGATCACGACCTTGCCGTCGCGGACGATGTACTCGTCGCCGTTCCGGTACAGCTCGCGCGCGGTGACGGCCTGGCGCACCAGTTCCTCGCGCCGACGCGGCCCGGCCCAGAAGGGGGGCAGGTCATTGGCCATCTCCTCGAGCCGTGCTCTCCCGAGGGCCGTCAGAGTCACCTTGTGGAGCCGACGATCGACGACGAAATCATCGGGTGAGAGTTCGGCGGCGATACGGGCGGCCGCGGCGAAGTGCTGTAGATTCGGATCGCCGCCCTCGCCGGAGACATCCTGCCCGATGATCGCCGGGGTGAGCGCCTCGTCGATGAGGACGCTGTCCGCCTCGTCGACGATCGCCGCGTGCAGGCCGCGCTGGACGACCTTCTTGCACCAGGGCTCCGTCTCCTGCGGTCCGACCAGCCCGTCGAGGAGCAGACCGGCGAGCCGTGGCTGGAGCGGTGAGTGGAGTCGGTCGCGCAGATGATCGAAGATCACCTGTTTGTCCGCCGCGTATGTCACGCCCGCCGAATAGGCGCGGCGCCGCTCCGCCGGCTTGGAGCTGTCCTGGATGACGCCGACGGTCAGGCCGAGCCTCCGGAAGGCGGGCCCGGTTGTCTGCGCGTCCCGACGCGCGAGGTAGTCGTTGACGGTGATCACGTGCACGCCGCGCCCGGCCCAGCCGTCGATGGCCGCGGGGAGGATGGCGGTGACGGTCTTTCCCTCGCCGGTGGCGAGTTCGGCGCACCGCCCGCCGGCCATGACGAGTGCGCCCATGATCTGCTCGGGGTACAGCGAGAGGCCGAGCTCACGCCGGACGGCCTCGCACGCGACGGCGTAGGCGCGGTCCACGAGGCGCGGGTCATCACGGCCCGTGACCGTCTCCTCGCGGGCGACCGCGATCGCGTCGTCGAACGCGGCTTCGGAGAAGGTCGCGAGTTCCGCGGCCGCGGCGATGATCGACTCGGCACGGGAACGCAGGGCGCGCGAGACGTTCCGTCGAGAGAAAAACCCACGGACCCGGTCGCCGAAGACATCGAATCCCTTCAGCGGCGGCGACCGGAACGGCGGGTGGGCCAGCGCCGTCCAGAGGCGCCGGCCCTCCGCGCCCGACGCTCGCTGGTTCGGCTGAAGTGTGAGGGGCGCGAGATTCATGGCGACAGCCGCGGACCAAGGAACTGGCTCCACGTCCGCCACCATTGGGTGAGCAGCGGGCGAGGCGGCACCCCGAACCGGACGCGCACGCGCGCGCCGGGGCGGGCGGACTCGGGCAGGTCCACGGGCTCCAGTTCAATGGCGAACTGACTGACGAGCGAGCGCGTGCCCTCAGGGTCGCCGGGGTCCGGAGCGATGTTGCCGCCCGAGATCGTCGAGAGCGACGGCGTGTTGATGTCGCGGGACCCGGCGGGAGCGGCCCGGATAACCGCCGCGCCGAACGGCAGGCCTGCGCTTCCGCGGATCCGGACGGTGGCGCGAGGCCAGGCGTGCGCGGGTTGCCCCGGCCGGACTTCGCCCTCGGGAAAGATGTAGGCCCGGTCGCGCTCCGACACGGACGCTCGGACGACGAGCCGTTCCTCATCAAGGACCAGCGCGAGCAGCGCTCCGCGCTGCGCAAAGCGTCCCTCGAGCGCCCGGAGATCGAGCGTCCCCTCGGGTGTCGCCGCGATGCGTCCGCGGATCGGCGATCTCACCACGAGCGATTCGAGCCGTGCCCGCGCCCGCGCATCCGCCGCCTCCATGTGCGCCACACGGGCCGCCGCGGCGAGCTGGGCGCGGGCCGTCCGGGCGTCGGCGACGAGTTGCGGGTTCTCGAGCACGAACACGACGTCGCCGGCCGCGACGAGCTCGCCGACGGTCCGGCGGGCCTCGGATACGAATCCGGTCTCGCCGGCGTGGAGGCCCGCGTACGCGACCGGCTCGATCGTCCCGCCCGCGTAGCCGGCGGCACGCACGGGGACGATCCCGAGCAGCGTGCCCGCTACGACGATGAACGAGCCGACCACAGCGGCGGCACGGAGTCGCCGCCCCATCAGTCGGGGCGACGCGGCGAGGTATCCGATCCCCTTGAGGATGGGCCAGACGAGCCAGACGGTGACGAGAATCACGGCCAGAACGGCGCCGAGCGTGATGTACTGCGACGAGATGATGAGGATGATCGAGACGGTGATGAACAGCCTGTACGGGACCGAGAGGAGCCCGTAAACGCCGAGGAACCACGCCTCGCGAGGATCGCGCACCGGCGGCGGACGCAGGCCCTTGATGCCGAACGCGACCCGCTCGAGCAGGAACTTCCACAGCTCGCGCGAGCGTTGCGCCATGTTGGGGATGCCCACGAGGTCGGAGAGGATGTAGTACCCGTCGTACCGCAACAGCGGATTGATATTAAACAGGAGCGTCGTGACGCCGGAGATGACGACCGTGTTGTAGCAGAGGGCCGAGAGCAGCGTGCCCGGCTCGCCGAAGGCCCAGACGATCGCCGCGAGCGACGCGATGAAGGTCTCGACGATCATGCCCGCAGCGGAAACGAGAACGCGCCGGCGGATCTCCGGGAACCGCCAGCTGCTGGTCGCGTCGCAGTACGGGATCGGGAGAACCCATGCGATCATGATGACGCCGATCTCGGTCGAACGCCCGCCCATGGCATTGCACGCCGACGCGTGCCCGAGTTCGTGCAGGATCCGCAGGACCAAGAACGAGAGCGAGGCGTACACGAGGTTCTCGGGCGAGAGCAGCGCCGCGCCGTCGAGTTGATCGCCGAATCTCGGCCACTCACGAGCGACCGCGATGACGGCGATGACGAAGGCGATGATCCAGGCGGCCAGACCGTACCCGGAGAAGACGGGCTTGATCAGGTGCTTGATCCGCTCGAGAAACGGCTCGGGGTTGAAGAGCGGCAGGCTCAGGAACATGCCCCGCCCGGTCCGCTTGAGCAGCCGTCGGCTCCGCACCTGCTGCTTGCGTTCCAGCACCATGTCGGCCGCGAGCGGCAGGTCCCCCAGCAGCAGGCCGTAGAGCTGAAGCTTGCCGAGCAGGTCGATGCACTCGCGCTGGGTCGGCGCCGAGTCGCCGAGCTGAGCGTTGCAGGCGTCCCAGGCTTCGGCCACGGTGCGCCGGCCGTCGAGCAGGCCGACGAAGAAATAGGCCGACTCCGTCAGCCGGTAGTACTGCCCGCTCGCCGGGTCCTCGACGACGTAGGCGACGGTCGGGCCGAAGTTCTGGCGGATCGTCTGGGCATGCGGGCTGAGGCGCGGCCGCCGGTCCGCGACGCGGTACCAGATGTCGCTGAATGTCGATCCGATCTCTTCTCGGAACACGGCGGCTCCCTCACCACCAGAGGCGCAGACGGACCTCGTCGATGATCGGGCGGAGGATCAGGCCCAGGCCGCTGATCCGCTCGACGGACCCTCCCGGCGAGCGAACCTCCAGGCGGGCGTGCCCGCTCATGCCCGGCTTGATCCAATCAGTCGGGCTCGGGAACGACGCCTCGACCCGGTAGATGTTCGATCCCCGGATCGCGTGCGCCGTCGGGTTGATCCGGGTGACCGCGACGGGCACAGGTTCACCCGGCCGGCCGCGCAGCGTCAGCGTCCCCGTCTGGCCGGTCGTGACGCGCCCGATATCGCGTTCGTCCACTTCGATGTCGAGCACGCACTCCTGCGTGACGAGCTCGAAAAGCAGTTGGCCGGGCTCCACCCGGGCGCCGACGAATGCCTCCAGATCGCCGCGGCTGACCGTCCCCGTGACCGGGGCGACGATGGTGCTGCGCGCGAGCCGATCCAGGATGAAGTCGATCCGGGCCTGTGCCTCTTCGATCTGAGCGGTGAAGGCGCGGACCTTGGCGAGCTCGCCCTTGGCGAGGGCGTCGTCGCGGTCGGTCCGGGTCGTTTCGCGCCGGGCCTCAAGCTCCTTGAGTTCCAGCTCGAGGTCGGCGACGCCCATGCGGGCGAGCGTCTGGCCGGCCTCGACGCGGTCCCCCGGCTTGGCGGAAACCGACTCGAGGTATCCGACGAAGGGCGGCGCGATGCTGCGAAGCTCGGCGGCCCGAGTCTCGGCGTTCGATCGGACGCGGTGGGGGATGACGGGGAGGGAGAGCGCGATGAGCACGATCAGGGCGAGCAGGCCCAGCAGCTTCAGCCCCGTGTGGCGCGGCCCGACGAGGCCGGCGCCGAGATCGATCGTCCGGTCGCGTGCCACCGCGAAGATGCCGCGGTCCGCCAGGCGGCGCGTCCACAGCGACGGGCCGATGAACTCCGCCGCGAGGCGCAGCAGCGGAACGGACCCGGGCGGGAACGGATCGGACACGGAGCGTTCGAGGAGCACAACGCCGACGAGATCGCCCTCGATGCGGAGCGGCAGGCTCAGCGCGACGGCGGGCCCGAAGCGGCTGACGAGCGATTCATGCGCGCGTGTGACACGCCGGCGCCCGGGCTCGGTCTCCGCCTCGGGCATCGGCGGATAGGCGATCTCGATGTCCTGGTCGGCGCATTCCTCCATCGCGGCCTCGAGCGCCTCGACGGCGGGCCCCTTGCGGTCGATCTCGTCCGCGCCGCTCAGGGCGGCCAGACGAAGACGGTCGCGCCGGATCAGCCCGATCGACACGCGGGTGCACCCGAACCGCCGCTGAAGCTCGTGGCACAGCAGGGCGCCCATCGCCTCCGCGTCGCGGCCCTGCTGGGCGACGTCGAGCAACTCGAGCGTCTCGCGCAGCATCGCACGCTGGTGCGCCTCGCCGAGGCACTGCTGACGCCACAGGAACGCCTCGAATCGGGCGCTCGTCAACGCGAGCCGGCGCAACGCCTCGCGCGGATCGGACCGCAGCGAGGCCGGCACCAGCACGATCGCGGCGCCCTCGGTCCGGCCCTCGGCGATCAAGGGGCTGGCAAGGACACGGTGCGTCGCCGCGGCCTCGTACAGGCCCGTCGCGGCGATGGAGACGGATTCGATGACGCCGGCCGCGCCCTCACGCGCGCCCGATTCCGCCGCGTCCGCGCCGATCCGCTCGAGCCGCTTGAGCACCGACGGGTCGGTGAAGACCTCGGGCGGCAGCTGACCGGGCGAGGCGTCGGTCGCCTCGTTCTCGACCACGTAGGCGCACGCGATGCCGCCCCGGCGTGCCCTCGTCGTGCTGAGGAAGATGACGCCGCCGGCCCCCTCCACGAGGGCGCATTGGAACTGGAGCAGCGAGCGCAGGAACGCGCGCAGGTCGGCCGGGGTCTTGTCGGCCGCACGCTCCCCGACCGGCGCACGCTGCGCGGCGGGCGGTACCAGCGCGGGCGACGGACCTGAAGTTCCCGCGCTCGTCTGCTCGACGCTCATTCAACGGTTCCGTTCGGCGGCCCCGCGGGGTCCGGCAATCGATACGGCCGCCGGGTCCGCCGTTCCCGGCGACGCGAGGGAGTGTCAGTCGGCCAGGCGGGGGTTGGCGGCCGGGGCCTCGCCGGCCCGGGGCAGCTTGATCTCGCCGTTCTGTTCCTCGTACCCGCGGACAGCCTGCCCGAGGCTGATGGCGAGACGCTTCGCCGCGCCCCAGTTCATCACGACGCGGCTGCCCACGTTGAAGACCAGCACCGGCTGGTTGTCCTGCGTCGGCATCGGCAGATTCATGCCGAAGTCGAGGATCATCTCGTCGGGCATGGTCGACGTGCGGATCGTGTTCGCGTACGTCGTGCTCATCTTCGACTCGTCGATCCGCAACTGGATCTGACGCTGCTGCTGGTTCTCGTTCTTCTGATCGGCCATGGAAGACGCCCTTTCTCTGCTGATCGTTCGGTGTGATGGAATCGTTCTGCGTCCCCGCCCGGCGGGGACAAGAGCTTAGTCCGTACGTCCTGTTGGTCCAGCTACTCCGGCGGGGAAGCGAACGACGCCGTGCAGCCCGCTCGGCAGGCCGCCCGGGTTCGGAACCTCGACGCGGACCTGGAGCTGTCTCGCCCCGCCGTGCCCGGCGGGCGACTTGAAGATGATACGACCCGTCATCTCGGGAACGCCCTCGACGTCCTCCCACATCACCGTCGCCGGCTGGCCGGTGCTCAGCCCCAGCGCCGCCTGCGTCGGCACGTTCACATCCAGCCAGAGCGGATCGGTGCTGACCACCGTCACGACGGTCGTCAGTTCATCCACCGCTTCGCCCGGGCGCTTGTGCACCTCGAGGACGATGCAGTTGATCGGACTCAGGATCGTCATCTGTTCCAGGCGCGCCCGCTGCTGCTCGGCCGCGAGCTGGTTCGCCGCCGCCTCGCGCTGCGCCGCCTCGAGTTTCAGCGCCGCTTGATCACGTTCGTACAGAGCCATCCGCAGGTCGCGCTCGTTCGCGCCCTCGAGCCCCCTGGCCGTCTGCGTGAGTTTCAACTCCGACTCACGGAACGCGAGCGTGCTCTCCGCGGCGCGAACCGGAGTGGTGTTGTCCACCTGCATCTGCGCCAGACCAACAGTCTGCCGCTGCACAAGGTCGTCGAGCCGGATGACGCGGTCGCCCGTCTTGAGCGCATCGCCGGGCCGGACGAACAGTTCCTCGACCTTCCCGCGGACCGAGAACGCGAGTTCCCGGTGGTCCGACGGGCGCGAGACACAGGCGTACCCCGTCGTCGTGCCGAGGGTCGGCTGCTCCGCCGGCGCGCTCCAAACGGCGAGCGAAACGGCCGCCGCGCCCGCACAGAGCGCGAATGGACCAACATGTCTGCGTGTGACCGGAACGGTGCGTCGCATTGTTTCCTCGGTCGCCTGTGCGGCCCCCGGTGGGGTGCCGTCGTTGGCCCGCCGGCGGTTTCTGGCGGGATGCCGGCGTGTGGTTGGGGCCCCGTGTCCCCCGCGGCCGGATCGGCGACGTTCGCCCATCCGTTTCGTACGCGGTTCCGTCCGGTTCCCCCCAAGGACAGCCCGAGCGGGGGATCGGCCTCCTCCGTGGGCGGTCGGGACCGCCTTCGTTGGAGGCCCGCACCATTGTAGCGACCCGGGTCGCCGGTGCGCGGGCCCATGCGGATGAGCAGGAGACCCAGCCGCTGCGCCGGCCGGGCCGGTACGATCCGCTCATGCTCAATGTGTCAATCACCCAACGGCGACGCCAAGCCTGGTCCCGGATGACGTGCGTGCCCCTGCTGGCCGCCGTGCTCGGCGGTTCGGTCCCCTGCCCGGGCGTGAACTCTCCGGTACCCATGGTGGAGCAGCCCGGCGCGCCCCGGTTGGTCGCGCCCGAATCGCTCGAGCAGGGGTTCATCCTGATCGTGCAGGACAAGTCGGGGCTCGCGAGCGCGGCGTCGCCGATTTATCTGGCGTCGAACCACGGCGGGTGGAACTCGGGCGATCCGGCGATGCGACTGACCGCCCGTTCCGACATGCGCTGGCAGATCGTGCTCGATCGCCCGCGCGATCCCTCGCCGATGGAGTTCAAGTTCACGCGCGGCGGGTGGGACACGGTCGAAGTGGCATCGGACTTCGCCGATATCTCCAACCGAAGACTGGCCCCGATCGACGCCAACAAGCTCGGAGCGAATGAAAAGCCGGTCATCGAGCTGACGATCGAGCGATTCGTCGATCAGCGCCCGGGAGCGGCACGCCGCACGCTCGATCCGTATCGCCCGCTGGAGGTCACCGGATCGGTGCACCGGCTGGAGGTTGTGGGCGGACCGGGATTGTCGGTCCGCGAAGCACTGATCTGGCTGCCGCCGGGCTACGACCTGCCGGAGAACGCCGAGCGCCGTTACCCCGCGCTGTACCTGCAGGACGGGCAGAACGTCTTCGAGCGTCTTCCGGGGGTGCCCGGCGAATGGCACGCGGATGAGACCGCGACGCGGCTCATCGATGAAGGACTGATCGAACCGATCATCATCGTGGCCATCCCGCACGCCGGACCAAACCGATCGCGCGAGTACATGCCCGTGGCCGGGCTGCAGGGAGTCATTCCGGCGGGCGATGCCTATGTGGACTTTCTGATGCGCGAGGTGGTCCCGCGCGTCGAGCGCGCGTTCCGGGTGGATCCCGACCCCGCGAAGCGGGGCATCGGCGGGTCCTCGCTCGGCGCCGTCATCAGCGTTTATGCCGCGACCGACAGGCCGGGGGTCTTCGGGCGTGTGCTGGCGGAGAGCCTCCCGATGCTGCGCGGGGGGCAGGGGGCGTGGGCAACCTATCTGGACGGTGTCGAGCGCTGGCCGGACAGGATCTTCTTCGGGATGGGCGGTCAGGAGAGCGGCGCCGCCGAGGCCC
>CAZMPE010000021.1:0-14416 GCA_964567955.1 uncultured Phycisphaeraceae bacterium
CCTCGCCCGAGCCGTCCGCCGCGATCTTGTAGATGTCGAACTCGTTGCTCCGCCCACCCGCGTAGAACAGCCATTTGCCGTCGGGCGACCAGCCGTGCATGTAGGACGGCGTCTTTTGCGTGATCTGCTTCGGCGTGCCATACACGATCGGCAACGCGTACACCGCGCGCCGCGCGTTCTGGTCCATCTCCTGCTGGATCGCCCCCACACCCACCAGGCACCGCCGGTAGATCCCCGAACGCGACTGCGCGTCCCGGCGCGCCAGGTAGTCGTTCACCGTAAAGACATGCACGTGACGGTACCGCCACGCGATGACCGGCGCGGCGATCGATCCGGTCAGCGTCTTCCCCTCGCCCGTCAGCATCTGGATGATCCGCCCGTGGTAGAGCGACAGCGCCCCCATCAGCTGGACGACGAACGCCTCCTCGCCCGTCTCGCGCCGCGCGATCTCCCGCGTCGCCGCGAACGCCCGGCGCAACGTCGCCCCGTCCGGCAGCACCCGCCCCGACCGCGACCGCACGAACGACTCGCGGATCCGCGAGACATGCTCGTCCAAGGCCGCCTCGCTGTGCGCCCGCAGCTCCGGCGCGAGCAGATCAATCGCCTCCGCCTCCCGCCGCAGCCACTTCATCGTGACCTTCCGCTCGCGGAACCGCAGCCCCGCCGCCGCCGCGAACCGGTCGAGCCCCAGCGGCACGTGCGTCCGCCGCCGCCGGCTCCGCAGCGATTCGAACAACGACGTGTACCGGGTGACCAGCTGCGACACCGTGCGATGCTCCCGTCAGATGTCCACGCGCCCCTGGATCAGACGCCGCAGACGGTCGACCCACTGCGACAGCAGCGGACGGTCCGGCAGCGTCATCCGCAGGCTCACCCCCTCGCCGGGAAGCCCCGTCCACGCGCCCGACGTCCCGTCCGGCGCCGAGTACGCCGCGACATAGAGATAGAACTGCGGCACCTTCGTGAACCGGCCTCCCCGGTCCTCCGGGTCCGTCTCGATCGTCCCGCCCCCGCCGAAACCCAGCGAGGCGTGCGGCAGGACGCGCTGCCCCGCCGTCAGCAGCTGCACCTCGTCCGCCCGCAGCACCACGTCCGGGTTCGAGTGCAGCCGAAGCTCAACCCCGTAACGCCCGCTGCCCGCGTCGTGCAGCGGCGCGGCCTGCGCCGTCGTCAGGGGCGCCGCGATCCGCACCCGCGACGCGTCGACGATCTGGCACAGGATCTGCCCCCGCTGCACGTACGAGCCGACGATCGCGCTCGGGTCGATCCCGCCCTCCGTCGCCCCGCCCGCGACGATGACCCCGCTGTGCGGCGCACGCACCACCAGCCCCGCGATGCGCTCCTCGATCGCCGCGGCCAGCTCCCGCAGCGTCTCGATCCGCTGGCGCGCGATCTGCGCCCCCGCCGGATTGCGCGCCGTCAGCGCGCTCCGCTCAAAGGCCTCCCGCTCGGTGATCTCGGCCAGCGTCCGCGACAGCGTGACCCGCAGCTCCGCGCTGTCGCACGTCACGATCGGCTCGCCCGCCTCGACACGGTCCCCCACCCGCTTGTGCGCCGCCGTGACGAACCCGTCGGTGTGGAAGAACACCCCCGTCACGCTCACGCTCTCGATCACGCCCCCGGCCCGCCGCCGGTCCGGCACCGGCACCGCCCCCAGCAGCAGCAGCCCCGCCAGCGCCAGCGCCACGCTCGTCGCGATCGTCCGCGCCCGGTGCTCCATCAGCTTCGGGCTCGTCGCCAGCCAGTGCACGAACCCGCCGATCGGCAGCACGAACCACGCCGCCGCCGTCCAGATCGCCAGCACCAGACCGATCGCGAACATCTGCCCCATCACGAACAGCGTGATCGTGATGAACAGGAAGATGCGGTACGCCATCGCGGCCAGGCCGAACAGGATCAACTGCACGATCTCGCCCGGGTCCGTCGACGGCGGACGAACGTCCTTCATCCGGAACAGGAAGACCTGGCACAGGTGCTGGAGCATCTTCATGCTCCGCTGCATCAGGTTGGGAATCTCCAGCAGGTCCGAAAGGATGTAGTACCCGTCAAACCGCATCAGCGGGTTGGCGTTGAACAGCACCGTGCTGATGCTCGCCGTGAACATCGCGTTGTACGCCAGCTGCGCGGCCAGGCCCCCGCCCCCCGATGCGCCCCCCACCTGCAGCCACACCAGCGCCGCCACCGCCGCGACGAACAGCTCGAAGATCATCCCGCCCGCGCCCACCGCCATCCGCTGCCACTTGCTGGGGAAGGCCCAGCACGCCGAGGCATCCACGAACGGCGCGGGGATCAGCACCAGCAGCATCACCCCGAACTCCGGCACCTGCCCGCCGAACCGCTTGCAGATCACCCCGTGGCCCGTCTCGTGGATCGCCTTCGTGATCACGAACACCACCGCGATCCAGAACCAGTTCGCCGGCGCGATCGCCGAAGAAAACGCCGCCCGCAGCCCGTCCCACTGCGGCAGCACCTGCGACAGCGCGTACGCGATGAACGCCGCCCACAGCAGCATCCCCCACCGGTTCAGGATCGGACGGAAGATCGGCTCCAGCCACGCCAGGTACCGGTCCGGATTGAACAGCCGCATCCGCAGGTACATGATCCCGATCGCCTGCTGCTTCAGGCGGCGCTTCGTCCGCTGCCGCCCGCGGGCCAGCAGCTGCTCCACCTCCGGCGCCATGTCCACCGACAGCAGGTTCGTGTTGTACATCTGCCCCAGCAGCTCGATCACCTCGTTCTGCGTGGGCGCGCTGTCCCCGTGCGTCCCGAGCGTCAGGTTCCAGACGTCCTCGACCGTCCGCTTGCCGTCGAGCAGGCCGACGAACTCGTACGCGATCGGGCTGAGCCGATAGAACTGGTTGCTCGTCGGGTCGTGCACCACGTGCCACCGCCGCCCGCGGTAGTGCTGACGCGTGATCTGGCAGTGCGGACGCAAGCGCGGCCGCAGCGCACGCACCCGGTGCCACAACGGCGAAAATGTCACCCGTTCCTGCATGCCGCGCCTACTCCTCCGCCCAACCCCGGATCGTCACCAGGACCCGCCCGATCGAACGGCTCTGCACGTCAAAGACCGGCGCCACGATCAGCCGCCGCTGCACGATCGGCGAATGGCCCGGCAGCCGCGCCGCGCTCCCCTCCGCCCGCTGACCGAACAGCACATACCGCCCGTCCGCCGATCCGCCGATCGGCTCCATCGCCAGCGATCCGATCCAACCCGGCTCCGGCGCGAAGCCCCGCGTCTCCTCCACCGCCCAGCGCGAGATCCCCGCCAACTCCGCCGCCGTCACCCGCGCCGCCACCGACGCCCGCACGCCCGCCCACGCCGACTCAAACGCCGATCGGACACCCGGGGTCACCGCGACCGGCGACTCGTCCACGCCGCGATCGAAACGCTCCATCTCCGGGACGAACTCGACCACCACCGTCCTCCCGACGTCCCCGCCACGCTCGCTCACCGCCGCACGCCCCTCCGGGCCGGCGCACGCCGCGCACCCGAGCAGCAGCCCGGCGACGACAAGACGAGAGGTGATCGACGCTCCGTGCATGTGTTCCATAGTGCGCCCGCGGCTCACCACCACAGCCACAGCCGCAGGGCGTCCCGCACCCGCCGCGTACCGATCCACAGCAGCGTCCGGTCGCCGACGTCGAGCTTCGCCAGCCCCTCCATCCGCGGCAGCAACGATTCCGACGGCGCATCCAGCCGCGCCCACACCTCGAAGGCGTTGCGCCCCTCGCGAGCCTGGGCCTGCGGAACGATCCGCTCGATCGTCACCGGGTGCGCCCGCGCCGGATCGGCCTTCGTCGCGATGCTCCCCGTCCCGCCCTCGCGGATGTACGAGATGTCGCGATCGCCCACCCGCGCGACCACCGCCAGGTCGCTCACCGACGCGATCACGAACAGCGCATCGCCCAGTTTCACCGCCGCGCCGACCTTGTCACGCAGATCGCCCTCGACGATCACCCCGTCGATCGGCGCCCGCACCCGGGCCTGCGCGATCCGGTACTCCGCCAGGTCGAGCCGCGCCTGGTACTGCGCCGCCCGCGCCTCCGCCTGCTGCGCGTCCGACAGCTTCCCCTGCCGGCGGTAGTTGTCCGCCTCCTTCTCCGATTGCAGGATCTGGTCCCGCGCGTCCTGCGCGCCCAGCCGCAGCTCGATCGTGTCCAGCTCCACCACCACGTCGCCCGCCTTCACCTCCCGCCCCGCCTCCATCCCCTTGGGCAGCGACGCGATCACACCGTCAAACGGCGCCGAGAGCACCCGCCGCTCCCGCGGCAACAGCTCGACCGGCGCACTGATCCGGTACGGAACCTGCACGAACGTCACCACCGCCGCCAGCGCCAGCGCCAACAAGCCCGCCAGCTTCCACGCCGTGTGCCGCGGCCCGACCAGCCATTGGCCCGCCCGCAGCGTCGACGCCCACGCCCGCAGCGCCAGGTTCCGGTCGTCGCTCCGCCGCAGCCGCAGCGCGGGCGCCACCAGGTCCAGCGTCGCCTGCAGCAGCTCGATCGTCGCCGAGTCGATCGGCCCGTCCGCCGTCGACTCGATCGTCACCACCCCCACCACCCGCTGGTCGCCGTCCACCTCGCACCGCAGCGGCAGCGACGCCACCTTCAGCTTCGCGTCCGCCGAAGCCAGCTCGCGGTGCGCGTGCGTGATCGCCTGCGCCAGCACCACGTCCGCCCCCTCGCCCTTCTCCGGCGGCACGGGATAGACGACCGCCTGCTCCTGGTCCAGGCACTCGTCCATCGCCGCCTCGATCTTCTGCACCATCGCCAGCCGACGGTCGATGTGCTCGGTGTCGCTCAGCGCCGACACCCGCACCGCACCGCTCTCGCCGACGCCCCGCACCCAGCCCAGCGCCACCCGGTCCACCTTCAGCTGCCGCGACAGATCGTTGCACAACTGCAGCGCGGACCCGCGGAACCCGCCCGCCAGGTTCACCGCCGCGATCATCCGGCCCGCCAGGTCGAGCGCCGCCCCCGCCGAACGCGTCCGGCGAAGCTGCTGCCGCGCCGCGTGCGCATGGATGTACCCCGCCAGCACCTCGATCAGCGCCATCGTCGTCTGCAGCGCCTGCTTCGAACGTGCCTCCAGCAGCAGCGTGATCACGCCCCGCGCGCCCGCCGCCGGCGTCGCCGCCTCCGAGGCGCCCGGCCCCGGCGGCCCGCCCTGCACCGGCACCGACACGATGTACCCCTGCCCCGAGGACCCGTCGTAGAACGTGTCCTCCTGGTCCAGCCCGAACGCACGGATCTGCCCCGATTCCGCGGCACTCCGCGCCGCCGTCTTCAGTTCCTCGGGCCGTTCCAGCGCCGGGTCCCCCGCGCCGTCCGGCGTCGGCCACGCCAGCATCGGGCGCGGCTCGGGCCCCGTCTGCGACTCGCCCTGCCCCGCGTCGATCGCGAACAGCACCGCCTGACGCGCGCCGCTCACCTGCCCCAGCACCGCCAGCAGCCGCGCCAGAAACGTCCGGTCGTCCGGCACGGAAGCGCTCAGCTCGGCGACAACCTTCTGCCAGCCGGGCGCCTTCAGGTTCGACAGATCGATCACTTGTTGGCTCCGGTGCTCGCCGCGGTCATCCGCGCCGTCCATTCGCCCGTCGGTTCGGTGAACCGCACCCACGCCGCGATCCCCGCGGGCCAGTCCTCCGGGTTCGGCAGCTCGACGCGCACCCGCCGCGTGCTGCTGGCGGAGTCCGCCTCCGCCGCCACCTCGATGATCTTCCCGACCACGATCCGCGCCTCGCCCGGCAGGTCCAGCAGCGTCCACGCCTTGGCGCCGGGCTTCAGGCCCAGCATGATCGTCTCCGCCGTGGGCGCGGGAACATCGATCCACAACGGGTCCGTCGCCACGACCCGCACCACCGGCTCCCCGTCCTTCTTCACCTCGCCGATGTCCACCACGATCTGGTCGACCCGCGCGTCAAACGGAGCCTTGATCACGAACCGGTCGAGCCGCGCGTTCTGGATCGCCAGCTGCAGCACCTGCTGCGCCTGCTGGAACGTCGCGATCTCCGCTTCCACCTGCCGCGCCGCCAGCAGCGTCCGCGCCCGGTCCAGGTCCACCTGCGAGCCACCGCCCCGCTTCTGGATGTCCTCCTGCGCCGTGTACTCCACCTGCGCCTGATCAACCGCCACCGCCGCACGACGGATGTCCAGCTCGCTCTCGGCCAGCAGCTTCTGAAGGTCCCGCTGTTGCCGGAACTCCTGGTCGTTCGCCCGGATCAGCACGTCGCCCTTCTTCACCTCCGCCCCGCCGATCACCAGCACCTCGGCGATCTCCGCCGGGAAAGCGAAACTCAGCGTCGAATCGCGGCTCGGACGGGCGATCGCCTTCGAGCCCCCGAAACTCCGCGCCAGGTCCGCGGCGGTCTGCACCGGCTCGCCGCTCGGCTGCGGCGGAACGCCGGGAGTCGGGGCCACCCGACCAAGCCCCGATAATGGCAGCCCAAGGACAAGGAGAACGAGCGGCAAAGCGAGTGGCGGCTTCATTTTCAGAGTATACGGCGGCGCACGGTTCGGACGGCCGGCAGGGCCCCATCCTCGACCGCCGGACAGGACCATTTCCGGCGGACGCGCTATCCTTGACACCCTTTCGATCGAGCCCCGCGATCTGTTCCGGCCGACCCCGGCGGGCCCGCCGATCGCAGCCCAAGAGGAGCGAAGATGAGCCGCACCGGCCTGGTCCCCAAGTCCCCCGTCTCCGTCCCCCCCGTCAAACTCGCCCTCCAGGGAGGAACGCCGGTCTCCAAGACCCCCGTCCCCTTCATGTCCACCGCCCTCAGCGAGGCGGACATCAACGCCGCCACCGCCGTCCTCCGCTCCGGCATGCTCCGCCAGGCCACCAAGTGCGCCGAGCTCGAGGAACGCTTCGCCAAGATGACCGACGCGAAGCACATGATGACCTGCGCCAACGGCACCTGCGCCCTCCAGCTCGCCTACGAGCCCCTCTTCCAGCGGGGCGACGAGGTCCTCGTCCCCGCCTGGACCTATATCGCCACCGTCTCCATGATCGTCGCCCGCGGCTGCAAGCCGATCTTCGTCGACGCCCTCCCCGATACCTTCCAGATCGACGTCGCCGACGCGGCCCGGCGCATCACGCCGAAGACCAGGGGCATCGTCGCCACCCACCTGTACGGCTGCCCCGTGGATATCAAGGCGGTCCAGGCCCTCGCGTCAAAGCACAACCTCAAGGTCGTCTACGACGCGGCCCAGGCCCACCTCGCCACCTACGACGGCAAGGGCCTCGGCGCCTACGGCGACGCCGTGACCTACTCGTTCTACGCCACCAAGAATCTCGCCACCGGCGAGGGCGGCTCGATCAGCTGCAACAGCGACGACCTCGCCCGCTCGATCAAGCTCCTCCGTTCACACGGCGAGACCGACAAGTACCTCCACGAATCCGTGGGCTACAACTATCGCATGAACGACATCACCGCGGCGATCGGCTGCTCACGCCTCGACCGCCTGCAGGATCAGACCCGCCGCCGCCAGGCCGCCGCGGCGAAGTTCGACGCCATCATCGCCGGCATCGAAGGCCTGCACGCGCCGAGGACCACGCCCGGCGCCGAGGCCGTCTACCACCTCTACACCGTCCGCATGGACAACCCCGCCTTCACCTGCACCCGCGACGAGTTCTGCAACGCGCTCAAGGCCGAGGGCGTCCCCACCGCGACCCACTACCCCCGCAGCCTCACCCGCCAGCCCGCCTTCGCCGCGCACGTCACCGACCACCCGCCCGTGGCCGACGCGCTCTCGAAGCAGGTCTTCAGCCTCCCCATCCACCACGACCTGACCGACGAGCACATCCGCGTCATCGGCGAATCCCTCGCCAAGGTCGCGGCCGCGTTCCGCGCCTGATCAGGCCGAACCCAGATCGTCCGGTGTGTTCGCGTTGATGACCGCCCGCGCGTCGACGTCGACCGTCCGCCGATGGTCCGCCGGCGCCGCGTCGTGCAGGCTCCGCAGGCCCGCGCCCAGGCGCGCCCCCAGCACCGTGATCATCGGTACCCGATAGACGCCGATGCACGGCTCGATCTTCCCCGCCCGCGCCAGCACCGCCCACGCCCGCGGGTCCTCCTCACTCGCGCTCAACACCGCCCGCACCGTCGCAGCGTCGATCCGCGCCAGGTCCCCCGCCAGCACAAACACATCTCCACCCGTCATCTCGAGCGCCGAGAGGATCCCGCCCGCCGGCCCCGCGCCCGGGTACCGATCCTCGATCACCGCATCCGCCCGCGCCGCCAGCGATTCATGGCACGCGCCCACCAGCGCCACGACGTTGCCGAACACCTCGCGCAGCGCCGTGATGGGCCGGTCGATCAGCAGCCCGCCGCCCACCGGCTCGCGCAGCTTGTCGCGCCCGAACCGCGTGCTCCCGCCCCCGACCAGCACGATCGGCTGCGCGCCCATCTCAGTCCTTGTGAACGATGACCCGACCGCCCGTCGGCTTCGCCTCCGGACGGCCGTCGTCCTGAACCTCGCCCCGGAGCGTCTCGACCGCGTGCGGCAGGATGTCCAGCAGGGCCTCGAGGTTCTCCGTCGCCCCCCGCGGCGAGCCCGGCAGCGTGATCAGCAGCGTTTGCCCGATCGTCCCCGCTACGCCGCGCGAAAGGTACGTCCGCACCGTCTTGGCCGCGCACCGCGAGCGCGCCAGCTCCATCAGCCCCGCGTGCGGCCGCTCGATGACCTTGGTCGCGGCCTCGGGCGTGACATCGCGCGGCGCCAGGCCCGTCCCGCCCGTGCTCAGGATCAGGTCGATCCCGTGCTCCGGGCGCGCCCACTTCTCGAACTGCGCGCTGAGCACCACGACGTCGTCGGGCAGGCACATCGTCGCGACCACCTCCGCGCCGAGCCGTGCCCGCATGATCTCGCACAGCGCCGGCCCCGAGGTATCCTCGGCCTCGCCGCGCGAGCACCGGTCGCTCACCGTCAGCACCGCGACCCGGATCGGATTCATCATGACGGCACCTCCCGCGCGGGGGCGACGTACGTCCCGCTCCGCCCGCCGCGCTTCTCGACCACCCGCAGCCCCTCGATCACCATTCCTTTGTCCACCGCTTTGCCCATGTCGATGACGGTCAGCGCCGCCACCGCCGCCGCGACCAGCGCCTCGACCTCCACGCCCGTCCGCGCGTGCGTACGCGCCTCGGACCGGATCGCGATGCACCCGTCCTTCAGTTCCAGCGTCACGTCGACGTGATCCAGCGGCAGCGTGTGGCAAAGCGGGATCAGCTCGTCCGTCCGCTTCGCCGCCATGATCCCCGCCAGCCGCGCCACGCCCAGCACGTCCCCCTTCGCCACCGTGTTCTCGCGGATCCGCGCGGCCAGTTCGTCCGAGATGCGGACGAACGCCTCCGCCGCGGCGGTGCGCTCGGTGACGGGCTTGCCGCCCACGTCGACCATGCGGGCGCGGCCCTCGTCGTCCACGTGCGAAAGTGTGCGTTCGTCGGCCATGTCGTTCAAGTCTAGAGCGCCCACGCGTAGAACGGCCACGGGCCCGGCCCGCTCGCGCCGGGCGGAATCTCGACGAACCCGTCGGCGCGTGCCGCGCCCGCGATGTCGCCGGAGCTCATGTTCTCCACCAGCTCGGCCCGCCCCGCGCCGGTCAGGCGCGCCAGCCGCTGCCACCACAGCCCGAGCGTGCGCGCGTCGGGTGGATCGACCAGCACGGATGCCGGCGGCGTGCACGCCGCGAATCCCGCCAGCCGCTCGAGCACCGGCCCCGCCATCCGTCGCGCCGTCACCAGCACCGACACCGGGTTGCCCGGCAGCCCCAGCACCGGCGTCCCGTTCTTCATCACCGCGCCGAAAACCGGCTTGCCCGGTTTCTGCGGCACGCGATGAAAGACCCGCTCGCCGCCCAGCGCCTCGATCACCCACGGCACATGATCGTGCTGGCCCATGGATACACCGCCCGTGCACAGCAGCATGTCGCAGCGCTCGAGCAGGCCCTCTGCGGCACGCCGGATCGTCTCCGGTGCATCCGGCGCGCGCGTGCGCTCCGGCGCGTCGATCCACGGCACGGGCAGGAGCAGCGCCTCCAGCGACGGCCCGTTCGAATCCCGCAGTTGCCAGGGCGTCGGCGTCGCGCCCGTGTCGATCAGCTCATCGCCTGTGACGAGAATCCCGATGCGCACCTTCCGATGCACCAGCACGACATCGCGCCCGAACTGCGCCAGCGCCCCCGCCACCGACGGACCGATCCGCACCCCCGCCTCCACGATCGTCGCGCCCTCGCGTGCGTTCTCGCCCTTGCGCCGGATCGCCTCGCCGGGATTCACCGACGCCAGCGCCTCGGCCGAGACCACGATCGTCGCGCCCTTCTCCTCGACCAGTTCCCGCTTGATCACCGCGTCCGCGCCCGCGGGTATCGGCGCCCCCGTCACGATCCGCGACACGGTGCCCGCCTTGATCGCCGCCGGCTCGCGACCGATCTTGACCTCGTCCGCGACCGGCCATTCGCCCGGCTTCATGCCCGACAGGGCGACCGCGTACCCGTCCATTGCGCTCACGTCCGCCGCGGGGCTCGGCCGATCCGCCGTCACCGCCTCGGCCAGCACGCGGCCCGCCGCGTGCGCCAGCCCGACCCGCTCCGTCCCCACGGACCGGACGCGTGCGAGCATCGCCGCCACGGCCTCGCCGGGCGACGCGAATCCGAAACTCTCGGCTCCCGCGCTCATTTCCGTTTCACCGTCCGACGCTTCGGCGCCTTGGCTACCACCTCCTGCACCCAGCCACGGTTCCGCATCATGGTCGGGAAGCCGATCGTCGGCGTGCCCAGGAGCGCGGCGTGCAGGAGCTGCTCCGGCTTCCACCCCGCCTCCAGCGCCTTGCGCGTGTGCGAGTGTGCCGCGCCCTCGAGCCCGGCGCCCAGCGATGTCGCGAGCTTGACGAGGGCGATCGTCTTCGCGTCCCGCGGCCCCGCCGCCGCGCACGCCGCGCCCAACGCCTCGTACGCCTTGAGCATCTTCGGGAGTTCGCCGCCGATCCGCGTGTAGGACGAAGGCAGTTTCATGTCGGTCCTCCGTATTCGGGCGGGTCCCCGCCCGTCGCATACAGTATGGCCATGCGCGTGGAAGTGCTGGTATTCGGGCCGGAAGCCGCGGAGCTCGGGCGCGACCGCGCGCCGGTCGATGTCGCCGACGGCGCCACGTGCGAAGCGGTCAAGGAGAGTCTCGGCGCGGCACACCCGGCGTTGCGGCGTTTCCTGGGCGCGGCACGGCTCGCGATCAACGGCGAGTTCGCGGCGGAGGGGCAGCGCATCCGCGGCGGCGACGAGGTGGCCCTCATCGGGCTGGTCTCCGGCGGATGAGCGTCACCGTCACCATCCTCGACGGGCCGCTGCCGGCGCTCGCGCCCTTCCCGATCATGGACGGCCAGGGGGCCGCGCTGGTGTTCGAGGGGATCGTGCGCGGGAAGGAGGCGGGGCGCACCATCAGCGCGCTCGAGTACGAGACCTACGAGCCCATGGCCCAGCGCATGCTGGCGCGGATCGGCGAAGAGATCGCGGCGCATCACGGCCTCCTCTCGCTGGCGGTGGAGCACAGCCGCGGCGTGGTGCCGGTCGGCGCGTGCTCGTTCCGCCTGGTGATCCGCTCGAAGCACCGGAAAGAGGCGCTCGCCGCGATGGACGAGTTCATCGATCGCCTCAAGAAGGACGTGCCGATCTGGAAGAAGCCCGGCGCCTGAGCATGTCCCCGGTCGGGATCCGGCTTGTGCGTTTGATTCGCGTGCATTTGATACTTCCTTGTGTTGCCCCGATGGGGCTCCAAGGCGCACACCGCTGACGACCCGGGGCTCGCGCCCCGTGCTACTGGATGCCGCCGCTGGGCGGCTCGGGCGACGTCGATTGGACGAGCGATGCGGCGCCGGGCCGCTTTCACTCCTTGCGTTCGGCCTCAGAGCCGAACTGTCTCACCCCTCGAACACTCCGTCGTCACTTCATGATCCGCCCTATGGCGTCGGCGTCACCGGCCCGCTCTTCACGTGGGTGTCGAGCCAGTCGATCATCTCGGCGAGCGTGTGCATCACGGATTCCTTGGCGCTGTACCCGTGGCTCTCGAACGGCAGCATCACCAGCCGGGCCGTCCCGCCGTGCCCCTTGATGGCCTGGTAGAGCCGCTCGGACTGGATCGGGAACGTCCCCGGGTTCGAGTCGATCTGCCCGTGGATCAGCAGCAGCGGCTCGTTGATCTTGTTCGCGAAGCTGAACGGCGACAGGTTGATGTATGTGTCGGTCGCCTCCCAGAACGTGCGGCGCTCGCCCTGGAACCCGAACGGCGTGAGCGTCCGGTTGTACGCGCCGCTGCGGGCGATCCCCGCGCGGAAGAGGTCGCTGTGCGCCATCAGGTTCGCCGTCATGAACGCACCGTAGCTGTGCCCGCCCACCGCCACCCGCTTCGGGTCCGCCACGCCCATCTCCGCGGCCTTATCGATCGCGGCCTTCGCCGCGGCGACGATCTGCTCGACGAACGTGTCGTTGACGGTTTCCGGCTCGCCGATGACGGGCATGGTCGCGTCGTCCATCACCGCGTAGCCCTGCGTGAGCAGGAAGAGGTGCGAGATGCCGCCGATCTGGGTGAAGCGGTAGGGCGAGCCCGACACCTGCCCCGCGGTCGACGGGTCGTTGAACTCGAGCGGGTAGGCCCAGACGAGCAGGGGCAGGCGCGTCCCGGGCTTGTAGTTCGGCGGCAGGTACATGGTCGCCGAGAGGGCGACGCCGTCGGCCCGTTGGTACGTGACGAGTTCCTTCTTGATGTTCCGCAGCTCGGGCGCGGGGTCCTTGAAGCTCGTGATCGCGTGCCGCGTGCCGTCCGCCAGCGTGCGGATGAAGTAGTTCGGCGGGTCGCTGGGCGTCTCGTACGTCGTGATCACGCGCCCGGCGTCCGCGAGAACGTCGACGATCGATTCGTACGTCTCGCCCTCGCACCGCCAGAGCCGCTCGGTCGTGAAGTCCGCCAGGCTCATGCGGTCCAGGAACGGCCGGTTGCCCTCGGGCGTCGCGCCCGCGCCGGACAGGTAGATCATCCCGTCATCGACGCGCACCACGCTCCGCCCGTTGGGCAGGCGGACGCTCACCGGGTTGCCCGGGTCGCCGTAGCGGTCCTGCACGCTGCGGTCCCACACGAGGCGCGGCCCGCGGTCGGTCGGCGCGCCGATCTCGCAGAGCCAGGTGCGCGACCAGCGCCGGTCGCGGTCGTACTCGCTGACCAAGGCGTAGCCCGGCGTCTGCATCCAGCGCAGGCCCATGAAGCGGTGCTCGGTCTTGAGGATCTCGAGCGGCTCGGCCGTGAACGGCGCGCTGAGCACCATGAGCCGGTCGCGGTGCGGCACCTTCATCTTCGGGTCGCCCTCGTCGAGCGCCTCGGCCCAGGTCAGCGTCGCCGGGGCCGTGTCCGACCAGTCGATCCGGCGCGGGCCCTTCTCGACGCCCTGGATCGGCACATCCTCGCGCAGCGGCACCTTGCAGATCTCGCGGACCGGCTTGCCCGCCCTGGTCCACACCTCGACGACTTCCGGGAACGAGCCCGACGTGACGAGGTACGAATACGGACGCACGGTGCGCGACACGAGCAGGAACTCGCCGTCCGGCGACGCGTCCAGCCCGCCGTAGATCGCGACGGGCCCGAAGTCCGTCCGCTTGCCGGTGTCCGTGTTCACGTACGCCGGCTGCGCGGCGAAGTAATAGTCGAACAGCTTCTCATCGTGCACGTCCTGCAGCAGGTCCTGGTACGTCCGCACCGGCGCCGTGCTGCCGCTGGTCTCCTGGATCACCGGCCCGGCGGGCGCGGCGGCGCGCGCCGGCGGCACGCCGCGGCCCTCGGGCACAAACCGGCACAGCAGCGTGCGGCTGTCGGGCATCCAGCCGAAGGAGCGTCCGCCGACCCCGTTGAGCGTCGGGCCGGTCAGGGCGCGGGCGTTGCCGCTCGCGTCGCTGATCCAGAGTTCGATCCCGGTTTCCTTGGTGATCGTGAAGGCGAAGCGCGAGCCATCGGGCGACCAGGAGGGCATGCCCAGGTCCGGGTCGGCCGGGAGCTTGACCGGAGTCTCCTTGCCGGACGCGACGTCCTTGATCGTCAGCCCGACGAGCCGGCGCGGCCCGTGCGGCCCGTTCGTCGCCGGGTTGATGCGCGAGCCGGCGAGCCGGAGCATGGGCTGGGCCAGGTCCGCGATCGGCGGCAGGTTCTCACGCGTGACGAGGACCATGGTCGTCCGCGCCGGGTCGAGCACCACCGAAGGAAGGGGCGGCGCCTCGAGGATCTTGACGATCTCCGCCGGCGGCCTGCGGTACGGCTCCTGCGCGACCAACGGGCCCGCGGCAACCGACACGGCCATGGCTATCGAGGCGAGAAAGTTGAGAAACATGGTGGGCTCCTTGTGGTGTTCAGCGTATCGGGGACCGGAGGGCGGAGGA
>CAZMPE010000022.1:0-14106 GCA_964567955.1 uncultured Phycisphaeraceae bacterium
AGGGAGCGCGATGGGCCATCGCGGCCCGAGCATGACGAAGGCGCCCATCCACGTTCGATCGCCCTGGAACCTCAGGTACATCCAGTACGCGATGACCAGGAGCAGGTAGCCGGCGCACGCGACCAGGAGCAGCGGCCGTCGCGGCCGTCGGCGTGCCGGGGGCGCCTCACGGGGAACGGGCTTGGCCGATGTGTCGATGATCATGGTGTGATCCCGTCATCCGCCGGCGTTTCGGCGTGGGCGCGCGCCGTCGCGCGGCCGATCTCTCAAGCGCAGAGTCTGGCCTTTCCGAGCAGCGAGCGGTACAGGTCCACTGTGCGCTGCGCCATCCGGCGTTGGTCGAAGCACTCGATGACGCGCTGGCGTCCCGCGAGCCCGATCCGCGTCCGGAGCGCGGACGACTCCACGAGCGGGCGCAGGGCCGCCGCGAGGGACTCGGCATTCCGGGGCGGCACGAGGAACCCGGTCCGATTGTTCGCCACGATCTCGGGGACGCCGCCGACGTCCGACGCGACGACGGGGAGTTCCATCGACATCGCCTCGATAACGGCGTACGGCAGCGCCTCGGAGAGCGAGGGGAGGGCGAAGACATCGAACGCCTCCAGCGCGCCGGTCACATCGGCCCGATGGCCGACGAAGTGCACGCACGGAGCGGCGCCGACCCGCACGGCGTGCCGGCGCAGGTCCTCCAGCAGTTCGCCGTCGCCGGCGATCACCACGCGGACGTTCAGGTGCTGCGCCCGCAGCAACGCCGCGGCGTCGATGACGTATTCGAGCCCCTTGACGCGCGAGAGCCGCGAGAGCGCCCCGATCACGACGGAGGAATCACCCGCGGGGATGCCGAGGGCGCGGCGCGCCTCGGATGTCGTCCGCCGGCGTCGGAACTCCATCGGATCGATCCCGTTGTGGATCGTGACGATGCGGTCCGGAGGGAGGCCCGCGTGGGCCATCCACGCTGTACGCCCCGCGTCACTGACCGCGATGGCCCGATCGAGCGCGTGAACGGCACGCCGCGTCAGGCGTTGATGGATCCATCGCCGTCGCTGCGCCTCGACATCCACATCCGGCAGCACGTGGAGCGTCCCGACGATGACGGGCACTCCGGCGAGCCGCGCGGCGGGAGCCGATTCCTCGCAGCCCGTTTCGTTCGTGTGCAGGAGATCGACGGGGCAGCGGCGGAGCACGTCCGCCAGCCGGCGGGTCTCGCGCTGGAAGCCCATCCAGTAGCTGAGCGGGAACGGTGTCCGTTCCCTGAGCCAGTCGCGGGCTCGCCCGGCGGGCACGCGCGCGGGCCGCGTCGGTGCGGGCTCGCCGAGGCGCACCATCCGGACCGGCCCGGGCTCGTCGTCGCGCGCGCCGGGGCCGGGCCCGAAGACCACGACTTCGAACTCGTCGGTCCCCATCGCCCGGATCAGTGAGCGCACGTACCTTCCCGGTCCGGAGTGCGGGCTGCCGCTCTTGGTGAGGATGCCGATGCGGGGGCGCTTCATGGTGGGCCGTGAATCATCAACGCGGCTTGCGCGCGACGCAGATCATGTGAGGGGAGAAGAACGGGTTCGGCCGGTTGATGCGCCGATCGATGCCCCGCGCGATACGGCGCACCCATCCCGCGGCCCGGCGGCGGAGCCGGTGCTCGCGTGGCGCTTCGGTCCAGAAATCGAAGGTGCCGTAATAGCCCTGATGCACCACCGACATCCCGCATGCCTCCAGCGCCCGTCGCCAGCGACGCAGATCCATCGAGGCCGGCACGTGCCGGCGCAGGTTCTCCGCATCCAGCAGCCGGTGCAGCACGTACTGGCCGCGGCGGAAGTTCGGGCACGACAGCACGAGCGTGCCGCCCGGCGCCGTCAGGTCCGCGTGCCGGCGGATGATGTCCTCGGTATCCGGAAAGTGTTCGATGAACCCGAACGAGCAGACGACGTCGAAGCGGCGCTCCGGCACGAACGTGAGGAAGTCGCCCTGCCGGAACTCCCCGGTCCGCACCGCGTGCTCGGCGAGCCGGCGGGGCATCTCGTCGCGCACGCGGGGCGTCGCGTCGATCCCGCTGACCGTGTACCCGAACCGCTGCGCCAGCCAGATCAGAAAGTTGCCGGGGTAGCAGCCGACCTCGAAGCACTCGCCGCCGCGAGGGAGAAAGCGGTCGAACACATCGCGGAACAGGACATCGTCCGGTTCATAGACCGTGCGACGGGACTCGTGCAGGGCGTCCCAATAAGTCTGTGCCGCGACGGAGGTCATGATCTGGTCAAATCGGCCCGGTTCCGGAGGGGTCTTGAGGGCGGCCGCGGCGAATCCGGTGTTCGGTCGGCGTGCCGGTCCCGTTCATGCCGCGGGGGCCGCGGCGGGGTATCTCGAAACGCTCGTCGGCACGAAGGCGATCGGGAGGAAGCTCGGGGCAAAGAGGGCGATGAGCACGAGGTATCGCATCGGGAGGGCCCAGGCCGCGCCGATCAGCCCGTAGGTCAGCACGAGCGCGACGGTCAGCAGCAGGTTGATCCAGGCGACATGGAAGGAGAGGCGTGCGTGCGTCGCGTCCCTTCCGGCGGCATTGAGGGCGTAGCCCATGACCGAGCCGACGGCGACGAGCGGCAGCGACCAGATCGTGATCTGCATCACGCGCCCGCAGAGCGCCGGCTCCGAGGGGAAGAGCCACTGCGCGATCGGCATGGCCAGGGCCGCGACCAGCGCCGCGATGGCGACGAAGAGCCCGGTCATGAGCAGCATGAGGCGGAGGGTCTGGCGGCCCGTCTCGCGCGGCGCGTTGGCGTAACCGCCGGCGAGCACCGGATAGAACGCCGTCGCCAGGCCCTCGGGGACAGCCGCCAGGCGGGTGGCCAGCAGCGTTCCCGCGGCAAAGAAGCCGAACGCGACCGGGCCGACGAGCGCCGGGAGCAGCACGAGCGTGGCGTTGGCGCTGCACGCGCCGACGATCTGCTGGATCGTGAAGTGACGCGACTCGGTCAGCAACGCCCGGCCGCGCGCCGGGTTCCACGACACGCGGACAGGGAAATGCCGGCGCTGCACGATGGCCACCGTCATCACGGCACCGAGCAGCGGACCGATCAGGTAGGCCGCGGAGAGAGCCACCGGCCCGCCGCCGCGCCAGACGACGAGCGCCGACGCGGCCGTGAGGACGGCCCCGGAGACAAAGCCCACGGCGGCGACCACGTGCAGCCGGTGAAGGGCCTGGAGCAGGTCGCTGAGCGTGGTGGCGACGGTGAGCAGCACGAGCCCGCCCGAAGCGATCGCGGTGCATTGCAGAACGGTGGTGGAGTACCCCAGAGCGAGGCAGGATCCGATCGCCACCGAGGCCGCCACCAGGCAGAGGACCAGCCGCAGGCCGAGTTGATCGGTTGTCGCGCGGGCGGCCGAGGCCGGGTCACGGGCCACCGAGCGGACGAAGGCCCCGCGCAGGCCGAGATTCGTCAGGATGATCACCATCGCCACCAGCGCGGCGGCGGTCGACCATTCGCCGTAGGCCTGCGGGCCGAGGCATCGGATGATGTACGCCATCACCGGCACGCCGAGCGCGCTCAGCAGCGTCGGGCCGAAGGCGTAGGAGAGCCCCCCGGCGAGCGTCCATCGCAGTCGCGGGGACGATGGATGATCCTTGCCCGTGGTCATGCGCACTTTTGCCCGCGGGGCGCGGCATGCGCCGGTGTCATGGCCCAGACCGGAGAGTCCGTCGGTGCGCCTTCGGTCCGGATGATGCGAGCCGGGTTCCCCGCGGCGACCGAGTCCGAGGGGACATCTTTCGTGACCACCGCGCCCGCCCCCACAATCGCGCGGTCGCCGATCGTCACACCTTTGAGGATCCTCGCGCCGGCGCCGATCCAGACGTCGTCACCGATCACGACCGGTCGGATAGACTCCGGCGCCGGGCCGTGATTCTCTCTTCGGCCCCGGGCATCGACCGGGTGCCCGTCGGAGTCGCGAATGCTCACGCCTCCCGCCAGCAGGCAGTGCCGCCCGATCGTCACGGAGTTGGCGACCACGAAGCTGCAATCATGCCCGATGAACGTGCCGTCGCCGATCTCAAGAGCGGGCGGACGACCGTTCCAACGACCGAACCCGATGCTCGACTTGCCCGAGAGCCGCACCCGCCGGCCGATGGTGATCCGGCCGCGCCCCGAGAGGTAGGGGAGCCGCTCCATCAGGAAGCCCTCGCCGACCGACTCGCATTGGCCGCGGAAGAGAGGCTCGTACCAGCAGAACCGCAGGCACCATGCAGCGCTCTCCCGCGCGAGCACGTGAAGGCTGTACAGGATTCTGAACACCGGGCGCGTCAACCCGCCGACAGGGATATGAACGGAGAGCGCGCCGCGGGCAAGAGCGCGCAGCCGACCCCACCCGCGTCCCTTGCCGTTCTTGATCCTGGCGGTGATGCCGTTCATGGTGATGCTGGACCTAGGCGGCCCGGGCCCGGTCGGGCGATCCGAGCGATCGACGAAGGATCATCGACAGCATCCGCACTCGCGCGAAGGGCATCCGCACATCGGCGCGACGATAGGGCAGCGGATAACGAGCAAGGGACCCGATGATTCTGCCCAACGCAGCGCGTTGGTCCCCGTTTGCGCCGTAGAGGTACGCGCAGGAATAGTCGCAATAGCTGTGGGCCTTGCGGCGCAGCAGCCACCGACCCTTCCAGGCCCGCCGGTCATCGAGCTTCCGCAGGACCCGGCGCAGGCCCGCCTCCATGGTCGACGGCCGGCTGCCGAGGCTGCCCGGCACCGTCCGATAACCGACGAGCGGCGCCGGCAGATTGGCCACGGGGTAGACCTCGGCGATTCGCAGCCACAGGTCGAAGTCCTCGGGGCCGCGCAACTCCGGGTCAAAGACGCCGACCCGCTCGAACGCCGCGCGCCGCACGACCACGGACGAAGTCGTCAACGCGTTTCGGACGGCCAGTCGGCGCCAGGAAAGCGGCACCGGGCGTGTCGGGAAGGACTCGGGCTGGGCGGGGGCCGGCCCGGGCCAGTCGTAGCTCGCGGTGCCGAGGAGGCCGAGGCCCGGATGATCGGTCATCGCCTGCAACTGCAGTTCCAGTTTGCGCGGATGCCAGATGTCGTCGGCGTCAAGAAACGCGATCATGTCGCCCGTCGACGCGGCGATCCCGCGGTTCCTCGCGGCGGCGACGCCCCTGTTTTCCTGGTGCACGTATCGGACCCGGTCCCTGTACGGAGCGAGTCGCGAACGCGTGTCGTCGGTCGAGCCGTCGTCGACCACGATGATCTCATCCGGTGGTGAAGTCTGCGTGAGCACGCTGTCGATCGCCTGCGTCACCCAGGATGCGCTGTTGAAGGTCGGGATCACGACGCTCACGGAGGCGGTCGATCGCGCGAGCTGGCCGCCTTTCACGGCGGCGACGGGCGCGCCGTCGACCCGCGGATCGTCCGACAGAACGGACCGGTAGTGACTGATGATCCGTTCGACCACCGCGCTCTCGCCGAACTGCTTCAGGCAATGGCGCCGCGCCAGCAGGCCGAGGCGCTTGCGGTCTTCGGTGTCCCGCAGGAGGACGCCGAGGGTCGACGCCAACTCGCCGGGGGCCGCCATGTCGATCGGCTCGCCCCCCGGGCCGACCATCCATTGAAGAACCGGATGGCGGTGGACGATGCACGGCAGTCCGCTGGCCGACGCTTCGAGGACGGCGATCGGCATCATCTCTTTCAGACTGGTCAGGACAAAGACGTCGGCGGCGCGGTAGAGATCGGCCATCCGCTCGCGCGGGAATCGCACCAGGAACCGGACGCGGTCCCCGAGCAGCCGCGCACCCAGAGCCTCGAGCTCGTCGGTGTCCGCCTCCCGCCCGCCCGCGACCACGAGCCACACCGGCAGGGCCGGGTCCGCCTCCCGCAGCCGCGCCACTTCGTCGAGCAGCGCGTCGATCCGCTTGTGCGTGCGCTTGATCGCCGCGGCGGTCAGCACGACGAGGGCGTCCCGCGGGATCCCCAACTCGGCCCGGAGGGCCTCGCCATCCCCCGGCGCGAAACGATTGCAATCGATGAAGTTCGGGATGGTGGTCCAGGCCGGCTTGCTCACGCCTGCGGCGCGGCATTCCTGCTCGTGCCACGGCGCCAGGTGCTGGAGGTGGTCGATCTTGCGGAGGAAGGCGACCGGTTCTTCGGTCCCGTGCGCGAGGATCGTGCGTGTGCGGACCAAGCCGAGACGACGCGCACGCTGGACCATGATCGCCACCAGCGGGTCCTGCACATGCAGGAGATCAACCCGTTCGGACCGCAGGTACCGGATCAGATTCAAGGCAAAGGTCACCTGCTCCACGCCATACGTCGACGCCAATCCCAGCCGCCAGGACAGCCGGCGGGGCAGACACTTCGACAGCCGCTTCGCCCGCACAGACCCGCGCTGCCAGCAGCCGACGACTCGTTCATAGGGAGCGCTGGCGACACCGCCGCCCTTGCACAGCGTCACATCCACGCCGCGCTCGTGCAGGGCCCGCCCGAGATCCGCGGCCCAGGCCTCGATCCCGCGGGCCACGTGCCCCAGACCGCTGGAAGCGACGACGATCTTCATGGGCTCAGTGCCCCGCCGGCGCCCGCCGCGAGTCTCGCCGCCAGCGCGGAGCGAGCGTCGTTCCGGCTGTTTGTCCTCCCCTTGCGGTCCTCCGGCTCGGCGGGCTCGCTCGGCTGGGCCGACGCACCCGAGATCTCCGATGTGTCCGCTGCTCGCGGCACGCCCGCGGTCCGGAATCGGCGTTTGAAGCTCAGGTAGGGCCGTTCGTTCAGGTAGTAGGACGCGACCGCGGCGGCGAGGCTCAGCCCGACGTTCTGAGGGAACTCTCCCATCCAACTCGGCCCCTTGAACCCCACCAGGAACAACTGCTGCCAGATGTACAGGCTGTACGAGATCCTCCCGATCCAGGCCAGCGGCTCGAAGTTGAGCATCCGACCCACGGATGTCGCCGGGAATCGGGTCGCGGTCCAGATCATCACGCCGATCGCCAGCGCATTGACAAAGGGCTTGGCGACAATGGTGTACTTCCCGCTGTGTCCGAGCACGAAGAGGGAGAGCGCCAGCGTGCACAGCCCTGCGAGGAACCACGCCGCCGGCCTCGCATCAAGATGACGCAGAAACGGGCGAGGACCCGGCGCGCGAGCGAGGAACGCCATCACGCACCCCGTGGCGATCCCATCAACCCGTGTAAACGTCACGTAGTCGATGTCAAACACACCGCCGGAATATCGGTAGGTGATCCATCGGATGATCGGCTCGGCCAGCAGGCACATCAGCGCCGCGATCGCCGCGCGCCGAACACCCAGCATCACCAGCAGCGGCGGCCACAAAAGGTAGAAGTGCTCCTCCACGGACAGGGACCAGATATGGCTCACGGGGGGTGCGATGCCGGAGAAGAAGTTGACCGTATACGTCGACGCGGCGATCCAGTCCCGGGGGATGAGTTGCACCCAGCCGAGCCGGTCCAGCACCGCCAGGGCTCCGAGATAGAACACGAACGCCGGGAGGATCCGCAGCGCCCGGCGTGCATAGAAGCCGCGCAGCGACACCGTCCCCGTCTTGTCCCGCTCTCGGAGCAGGAGCGTGGTGATGAGGAACCCGCTGATCACGAAGAACACGTCGACACCCACGCCACCCTGCATGGCGTACCACATGCCGGCTTCCGGCAGCGGGAAGTTCGCGGTGCCCGCGGCGTGGGACACGAGCACGAGCAGAATCGCCACCCCCCGCAGCCCGTCCAGCGACGGGATGTGGCGCGAAGAGGCTCCGAGATCGTGCGACTCTGTTCTTGAAGGTGCGATCATGGAGCCTGCCGCTCGTGGTGGGGGAGGACATCGCGTGCCAAGGTCTGATATCGGCGTGATCGAGCGCGCCATTCACTGCGCATCAGGTCGGCGCTGCCTATGCACCGAGCGACACCGCAGGCGTGTGCGTACACCGCGGCTCCCCGGCCCGCCTTCCGGCCGTCGAGCCCGAGGGTGGCGCGATCGGAACTGTTCCCCGTGTAAGCCCGAGAGACGGCGTGCAGGTCCGGCCGGCGGGGTTCACGCGGGCGTCCGGCACGAGGCTCACGTCCCACCCCGCACGATCATGATGCGGACAAAGACGTATGTGGCGGCCAGGAAGAGGAGCCCGACGCCCGCCACGCGCCGGAAGCATGCCCAGTCCCAGCGGGGCAGCGTGGCCGCACCGGCCCGGGCCGCGAGCAGGAGGTAGACGGTGCCGAGCGCCACGATGAGTTGTGTCGGGACGGCGTAGCAACGGGAGAGCGACAAGAGCCCCGCGGCGTATCCCGCGGTGAGAGCCAGCACGAAGGGCCGCAGTCGCGCGAGCTCGGGGTCCTGCGGCGCCGCGCGCCACAGCGCCCCCAGCAAGAGGTAGAACAATCCGATGAACGCGGTGCCGCCCAGCAGGCCCATCTCGGCGTAAGCCTGCAGGAACGAGTTGTGCGTCACCTGTCCGATCCGGTCCACCATCTTCTCCTGCCCGATGCCGAACAGCGGCGCGGACCGGAATGCGTCGAGAGATTCACTCCACAGTTCCAGGCGCGTCTGGAAGGTGTCCCCGCGGTCGCCCAGGTTCACGGACGTCGCCCGACCCCAGAACGCGACGACCAGGACGGGCAGGAGAACGCACGCCAGCGGCAAGGCATTCCGCCAGCCGTACCGGGCGGGAAGGAAGGCGAGCAAGGCGGCGGCGCCGGAAATCAGGCCGCCACGGGATTGAGTCAGGACAAGCGCGTACGCGAACAGCAGGAACGCCGGAATGAAGAGCATCGCCGCTCTTCCGGCGCGCCGCTCGCCCATCCCGTAGGCGCACACAACGATCGCGATGACGAGGACGAGCGAGTAGTCGTTGGGATCGTTGAAGACGCCGACGGCGGAAAGGCGGAGCAGCGGGTCGGACCCGCGCCGCCACTGCTCGACGGGTTGGAGCGCCGGCAGATCGATCAGCCCGTGAAACTGCAGAACGGCCAGAACGGTCAGGCCGAACAGGCTGATCACGACCGCCAGCAGCGTGGCCCGGAGCTTGGCCGGCGAACGGACGAGCACGATGACCAGGAGGAACAGGAGGCACGCCTTGGCCATCTCCGCGCCGCCGAACCGTGCGTCGTACGTGTTCAGGCTCGACAGGTGCGACAGCATGACCGCCGGCACGAGCACCAAGGCGAGCAGCACGATCGCGTTGCCGAACACGGCCCGCCACGCGAGTTGCTCGACCACGCGGGGCAGACCGGCGACCAGGCAACCGAACACAAATCCCTCGTAGAGCGGGATGCCGTCCAGGGCCGGGAACAGCTCTGTCGGACGGAGCAGCAGCGTCGCCGCGGCCAGGAGCAAGAACATCAGCCCGGCGCCGTCGGCGACATCGGCGAGTCGCGCGACCGATGCGTTCGTCCGCTTGATCAGCAGCGGGAGCATCGGGTGCAGCGCGCGGGCGCCCTGCCCCGACGGACTCTCGGAGCACTCGAGCGGATCTGGAGGGGTGTGCCGCGTCATGACTGCTCAACAGGGGCGGGAATCCAGGGAACCCGGCCCGGAGTCACACACGGGCGTCGACCGGAGCGGGGCGGGTCAGGCCGCCCGCGAGAAACCCTCCGTTTGGAGCACAGGGATCGGAACGGCCGCCATCCCCGCGCCGAGGTCATCCGTCGACCCTCGCAGTGACAGTTCGGGAGGCATGGAGGGCATGACGGACGGGCGCGTCGGCGCGAACGGGCGCACAAGAGAGCGGGACGCCGCGGTGATCGCCGCGCCGACGCAATGAAGCACCGTGGCGATCGCGATCAGCGCGTCCAGCCGCGGCCCGATGTTCGAGATGTACTGCAGGTCGTGCACCAGCTTGCGCTGCACCGTGTCCAGATCCGCGTCAGGGGGCAGGAGCACCTGCGCCAGCCCGGTGATCCCCGGTCGCACGCGCAACCGCTCGCGGAACTCCGGCAGCGTCCGCTCGATCGTCAGCGCGATCTCGGGCCGCTCGGGCCGGGGGCCGATCAGGCTCATGTCGCCGCGCAGCACGTTCCAGAGCTGCGGGACCTCATCCAGATGCGTGTCGCGCAGCCACATCCCGACCCTGGTGATCCGCGGGTCGCCCGCGATCGACCACACCGGGCCCGTCGTCGCCTCGCTCCGGTCCACCATGGTCCGCAGCTTGTAGATCCGGAACAGCCTGCCACCGCGCCCAAGCCGCATCTGCGAGTAGAACACCGGGCCCGGTGAAGTGCAGGACAGGACCACCGCGGCCGCGGCGATCGCGGGCGCGGCCAGGAGAATGAGGACCAGCGCCAGCGCACGGTCCATCCAGGCCTTCAACTCTTCGTAGACGGGCCGCACACCGGGTTCCGGCGATGGGGCGTCCGTGCCCTCCTCGCTGGGAGGAGCGGCAGTCAGACCAGACGTCACACTCCATCCATGGCGCATAGAGAGACCTCGCGGTCCTCATCGGTCAGATCAGGGTCCGGATTGATCCGCTGTCGTCGGCCCGTCTTTCCTTCTCGTTCCAAGCCACACATCGGCCGCCGCGGTGCCGCATTTATGCGGATTTCGAGATTCTCGAAGGGCCCCGCTTGCTTGAGGGATTTCGGTGCGCATCGCGAGCGGGCACTCCGCCATCGACGCGGCAGCAGTCCCGCCGGGGTCGTCCGACCTGAGGGAATGGGCGGATTCCAAAGGCAATACTCGGCGAATGTTCGGGTAGGGCTGATGATGACGAGGACGATCCGCGGCGCTCACCAAATCGACGTTCAGAGTGCCGCTTGCGGTCATGGCTGCTTGCGGAAACCGGATCGAGGGACTAAGCTGCACACGGTTCTAGCGGGGTCTATGGGCCCGCAAGGAACAGAGAGATTCCTCGAGGGAGGCGGTCGTCCGACCGCCAAAAGGAGAGAGCATATGAAGATGTCTAAGGGGTTTGCGCTCGGCGCCGGAGCCATGTTCGCGGTGGCGGGGTCGGCGTCGGCGATCGACGTCGTGGTCATCGACGGCAGCTTTTACACCAACAACGCGGCGACGTACCTGGCCACATTGCCGGGCGTCACCGTGACGACGATGAACACCTACACCGCGGCTTCGCTCGCGCCGTTCGACTTCGTCCTGCATTACGGAAACTCGTTCTTTGACGACACGGCGCTCGCGACGTACATCTCCAACGGCGGCAATCTGATTGCCACGCCCTGGATGGTGCACAATAACGGCTGGCACAACAACGCCGCGTCGCCGATCGCCACGTACACGGGGAGCGCCATCCACTCCCAGCCGCTGGCCGCGACGGTTACCAACGCGGGCGATCCGTATCTCGCGGGCGTCGCCTTTAACAACGGCGACCTGATCGGCCTGGAAACCATGTTGACCGCCAAGCCCGGCGCGACCGTTCCGGTGATCCACACCGCCGACGGAAGCCCCCTGCTCGCCTACATGCCCCACGGTGCGGGCATGAGCTTCTACATCGACCTGCACTACATCACGAGCGACACCGACCTCGCGATCAACTACGGCTGGGGCAAGCAGCTCCTGGGCAACATCGTGCTGGTGCCCTCGCCCGGCGCGGGCGCACTGCTCGTCGCAGCCGGCCTCCTCGCCGCGCGCCGCCGTCGCTGAGCCCGAACAGCGGCGATAGATTTGAAGTCGTGACTCAGGCGGGCCCGCAACCTTGCGGGCCCGCTTTTTCTTCCACGCATCAACCGCCGTTTCGTCGCTTTGCCCTCGGCGCGCTGTTACACCCGCGTGACGTCGTGCACACGATGCACGGGTACTCTCAGTCTGGTTCTACACCAGGAGAACACAACATGAATCGCCGCACACCTCTTGCCGTCGGCATCGCGGTTCTCGCCGGAACCGCACTCTTCGGCGTCGGGATCGCCCGCCCGGAAGCGCCTTTGCCACCCTGCGTTCAATGGGTGGGCCACGATTCCAAGTTCACCGAGCCTGGCTTCCGGCTCGTGCGGGATGAGGAGTCCTGGAAGACCCTCTGGGCCGCGCACACCGGCCACGCGCGCGAGTACGGCGCCATCGGCCGGCACGCCGCCCCGAAGATCGACTTCGAACGGTACATGGTGGTGGCGTATTTCCGGGGCCCGACCACCAACCGCGACGGTGAGGTCCTGGAAACCGTCCATCCCGGCGAAGACCGGCTCGTCCTGCGGTTCGAAAGCTGGAGCTTCCAGACCGCCAGCTTCAGCGGCCCGGACAAAGGGGTGGCCACCACGCCCTATGGCCTCTGGGTCGTCCCCGCGTCGGACAGCGAGATCGTCATCGAAGAGGGCCGCCCGTCGACGGGCCTGAAAGCCGATCCGATTGTCTATAAAGAGGTCTTCCGCTTCGCGGGCCGCTAGGTCGTCCGCAGCGGGGCCCGGACCTGGGTGCACACCTGCTCGTACCTGAGTGGTCCGCACCGCGCCCGGGCATCCCGGTCTCCACCAAAAGCACAAGATTCAGGCGCGCCCGAACGCTCCGGCTAGATCTGGCCAAGCCACAAATTTGGGTGTTGTTTGCAACCTGTTCCCCGTTCATGCTAGATTCCCGGCATGACGGAGGCTCGAGAGAACTTCACCCGGCGATCGCTCGCGGCGGCCTGTCTCATCACTGTGTGCCTTTGTATCGCGGCGCGCACCGTCGCGCAGAGCACGCCGACGGCGAGCCAGCTCGCGGGACAGGTCGACCTCGCGCGCCTCGTTGATCTCGCCGCGGCTCGCGTCCGCGTCACCGTCGAATACGACCCGAACATCCTCAAGGGCAGCGTCACCCTGCGCCCCGGGTCCGAAGTGACCGACGAGGAACTCTGGGCGCTGATGAACCGCCTCCTCGCGTCGCGCGGCCTTACGACGGTCCGCATGCCCGGCAGCGACGTGACTACCGTCGTGCGCACCGCCGAGGCGGCGGGATTCGCGAGACTCGGCGACATCGAGAGCCTCGACGCACCGGCGAGGGCGCTGCCGTTCGAGCCGGGGTTCAGGTCGGCCGTGTTCCGCCTGCGGAATCGCGCGCCCGCCGACGTCATCGAGCCGATCGGTCGCATTCTCACGAAGCCCGGGGGGGTGATCTCAGCGCTGGGGGACGCCGCGGCGGCCGGGGGAATCGTCGTCATTTCGGATCTCTCGCCGCGAATCGACCAGGCGGCAACGCTCCTGCGGCTGCTGGATCAGCCCGCGGCGCGCACGGTGGTAGAGGAGATCCCCATCGCCAACGTGGCGCCCGCCGCGCTGGCGACGCTCGCCACGCAGCTCGCCGCGAAGGGCGACCTGCTCGGGCCGTCCAAGGCGGCGGGCGAGGTCCTCCCAAGCCCGAACGGCAGCGCCGTGCTCGTCATCGCGCCCGTGGGCCGCCTCCAGGCCTGGCGCGATTTGATCGGCAGCCTCGACCGGCGCGAGGGCGTCGAGACCATTACATACGCCCCTACCGTTTTCGCCGCCAAGGATGTCGGCTCGCTCATCGAGCAGGCCGTGCACCCCGGGCCGCAGCCGGACGAGCGCTGGCGCCTGGTCGTCGACGAGCTGACCGGCACCCTGATCGTCACCGCGACCCCGAGCCAGCACGCCACCATCACATCGCTGCTCGAGCGCCTCAACGCCGCGCCGGAGGCCGCCCGCCGCCCGATGCGCTCGTTCGTCGTCCGCAATCGCAACATCCGCGAGTTGGCGGACGTGCTGCGCAGTCTCCTCGACGCCGGCGCCCTCGACGACGGCTCCGCGCCGGACGGGGCGTTGAAGCCCGTCGAGGGGGTCATCCCCCCGCCCAGGCCGGAACCCGCGCGCGCCCAACGCCCCGCGGCGACGCAGGCCCGGACCCCCGGCGAAGCAAGCCCCGTCGTCATCTCCATCGACGAGGGCACCAACACGCTGATCGCCATGGGTGAGGCCCGCCTGCTCGAGCAACTCGCCGCCCTCATCGAGCGCCTCGACGTCCGTCAACCTCAGGTGATGCTCGAGGTCCTGCTGGTCAGCCTGACCGACGCCCAGACCCTCAACCTCGGCGCGGAACTCGAGGCCCTCGATCTCGGCGGCGGCACGCGCATGCGCGTCGCCTCCCTGTTCGGGCTCGCCTCCCGCGCCGCCGACGGCACGCCCACCGTCGGCAGCGGCAGCGGTCTGACGGGCATCGTTCTCAATCCGGGAGATTTCTCCATCGTCATCCGCGC
>CAZMPE010000023.1:0-14031 GCA_964567955.1 uncultured Phycisphaeraceae bacterium
TACTTGCCGCCACTGTCGATCGTAATTATGTGCCATGCTCCCATTCCTTCACGTAGTAGAAGCAGTCACCACAAACACGACCCGCCGCCCTTACCGACCGTTCCGCAGCGCGCACCGAATCCAACCCCTTAGCGATCAAGCGATCGCCCCAAAGAACGTCATACATCCACCGCCACGCACGACCCGGCCCCGTAGCCAACGGAGAACGAGCAAGACGCCAGCGACGAATCGTGAACTTCGTCATAGAGCCCGCCCCCCGCTTGCGCGAGACTGCCGGCAACGCTTCCGAATGCGGCGCTGATTCGGCCGGCGAAGAGACCAACGCGGCGACATTCCGCCGCCGACGATGATTGGAATACTCGCGCTCGGCGACCGCGACAGATCGCCGCGGACCAGCAAGGCCGACCGATCCGCCACCGTGCAGAGCATCCCGGCGACCGCGAGCAGCGTTGACGACCTCACAGCGCAGCCCCTTCAAACTCGACGAGGAACGCGAACGAGACCGACGCCCACCACGCTTCCCGCTTGTCGCTGCGCCATGTCACGATGTCCCCCGGCGCGCCCTTCTTCCGCGTCCACGGCGGGAGCCCCACAGAAATCAGCACCGCCCCCGGCCTCACCGCAACCCGCGTCGAAATGTGCGCCGGATTCCCGCGAAGCCGCGCAATCCTCGCGCCGACGACGGTAGATTCGATGATCTCAAGTCCGTCCGTGCTGTTGATTGCTTTCCATCGCTCATCGGCGACAACTTCGGCCAACTGCGGCCCGAAGAGCAGCGTCCATCGTGTGGACTCGGCGCGCGCTTCGCCCATTACCCAACCCTCCTGCGAGCCAGCAACGCCCGACGAACGCGCCGTACAACGCGCGTCCACTGTTCCAGCCGGCACAGCGCCGCATCCACCGCCGGATCGTCAACGGCCAGCCCGCCGGCAACGATCGCCGACGACGCCGCGGGATAAGCGCCCGCCGCGGAGGCGATCAGATCGAGCGAAGGGAGCCGGCGACGACGCTTCATAAAGCCCCCGGGGCGGGATTCGAACCCGCGTATTCGGCCGCTCCACCCGTTGCCGCTGCGGTTGCAATCCGCGCCAGAGGCAGCAAGGGGAATCAACGCAGCCGAAGTCCTAGACCGCTAGACGACCCGAGGATTCCGGCCGGCAACACACCGACCGGAACAAGCTACGCACACAAAGTCGTGGACCGCCCCGAAAGCCGACCCACGATGGAGGAGAGAGAGAAAACACCGGCGACGGTTGCCCGCCGCCGGCGCCGATGCGCTCACGGAGCGTTTGAATCGAACTTTTCGCGGATCGTTTCGGAGATCGCCCGCGCCGCGTTGCAGCATTGCTCGGCGAGCACGCGATAGCCGACGACCGGAGGCATGGAGGCGCGAGCGAATTCCTCTATCTTGGGATCGACGGGCGGACGCGGCTCCAGCTTGTAGAGATTCCCGAGGATGCACCCCGGCGCCATCGCTTCAAAGATGCGGCGGGCGATCGCGGCCGGGCTCGGATCGAACGGGCCGGAGCGGTTGAGCCCGTCCACGATGTCATCGGCCGGCGTCCGCTCGTGCCAGCCCTCTTCTCCCGGACTCACCGGGCACCCCCGGCGGATGCCGCGCTCGGTCTCCGGAACTGCGAACCGTCCGCGTTGTCGTCGTGAGGGACCGCCCCGAGCATCGCGCCGACGTTATCGCAGACGGCTTGCGGCGCCCGTGCCGGCGGACCAAACCCGATGTCCCACTTCTCGCGGGACTCGCCGTCATAGTCCGCGTACTTGAGCGTCAGCGTTTGACGCTTGACGGAGAACTGCGGATCGCTGGTGGACTTGTTCCAGCCCATCCGTTCGAGCTTTTCCGCCGTGTACTGCGCCGCGCTCGACGTGACGGGGAGAAACACACGGACCTGTGCCCCGTCCGAGAGAACGAAGCAGCATTCAAACTGCGGCGTTCCCGTCTGCGCTTGTGTGAGAACCGCCCACTGAAGATCAGCGGGATACGACCCGGCTAGGCGCCGCTCTGACATGTTCGAACCTCCAACCCGGACCGTCCTCACCGCCGGCAATCGCGCGATTGCGGATCGGCTATGCGGATCGGCCCAAAAAGGGCAACCCAGATCGCTCCGGATCGCCCTTGGACCGACCATCAGCCGGACCGGGTTGGTTCATGGCGCGGGAGGGGTCAAACACAGCGGAAAACCGCCGATTTGCCTCACTCCCGGTCGCGTTATACGCTCTCTGTGGCATCGGCCCGGTCCTAGGGCTGGTGGCCTTAGCCCGCGATGGGTACAAGCCATCGCGGGTCTTTCAATCCGGGGACGCTAAGAAACTCGCTTCCGAGTGTCAAGCTCGCAAAGAAGCCGCGCAGCTAGATTTCGTAGCATGCATTATAGGACCAAATCCCTAAACCGCTGTTGCAGAAGAGTTTACCGCCTACCGGACACCCGCCGAAATAATCTTCTCCGAACGCTCGGATTGTGGTCCGACGAGGGCCGGAGCCCAACTGTTGGGGCGCGGAACGTCCCGAGTCGGCGATTTCTCGCCATCCCCGGGCATCAACGGACGGCCCCGGGAAAGGTCGTCGGGAGCTTCCAGCAAGGCCGCAACGGGAATAAACCTGTCTACCCGTTGACCGCGCGGCATCGGACCGACGATCGGAAGCCGGCCCTCTTCGATCAACTGCCGGACGCGGCCCCGAGTCACGCCGAGGACTCGGCTTGCCGTGCCCATCGGCACCGCCGAGACGCCCATCCGCAAGAGCCATGAGACCGCCAGACACCGCCGCCGGAGCTTCAATGCCGCACGCAAGGCCCTACGCTCGTTCGTGATAGGCAGCAACGGCACTCCCCCGGCGTCCGTGCCGATGCTTCCGCCAGCACGATACCGGAACACAACCCCCCGCGTTGCAGGCTCCGGCAAGGGATCGTTGCAGGAACGGAGGCAGGACGCATCCGGAGGACCAACCGGGGGCGGGGGGGACGAGGCCCCTCCCCCCCGCCCCGCGCCCCCATCCCCCCCTACCCAACCCGGTCCGCTGTACACTCGCGCGATGAACACCACGCGCCGCGGCCTCGCGTTTGTCGCGTTCTTCATTTGGGATCAGCGATGGCTGCTGATCGGCATTGCGTTCCTGTGGGGATTCCAGCTTGCCCGTTGGCCCGCCGCGCCCCTCTGGCATGCCGCAACGACGACGAACGACCCGACATCGCTTCCCGAACTCACGCTTGCCCTCGAGCGCAGCCGGCTCGGAACAGCCATTTTCGGCACCGTCGGAATTGTCATGATGCTCGCCGTCGGCATCGAGACCGGCTGGAAGTTGTACCGCCTGTATAAACGAAGCGCGAGCATCGAGCGAGGCCGCCGGCAGACTGGTTGACTAGATCGGGCAGGTTCGACAGTCCGTCCCGTTGTCCCGGGGCTGCATCCGCCGGATCAGATCGTACTGCACGCGCTGCGCATCCCCGGCCGGCAGCACATCGACGATCAGCAGCACGCGGCGCCGATCGTACGTCGTCCCGCCCCGCCGCCGGCCCGTCGCGTCCGTCGCCGGGTCGATCGACCAGCGCCGAAAGTGCCTCGTGATCGTGTCATAGAGCCGGCCCGTATGACTCTCACCGACGTAGAGCACGGCGCCGCCGGGATCGAGAATGACGTAGACCCCGGAGACCGCACGCCCGCGGATCGCCGCGAGACACGGCGCGTAGCGGCCGGCCTCGTCCACCGCCGGGAACACGTCGCACGTTCTCACACGTCCCCCGGCGCGAAGTCCTGCACCATGCGGCGGATGCTCCGATCGGGCACGCCGTCGAACTCGCAGCACACCGACCAGCCCAACCCGCGCCAATGACGCGCGACGGCCTCGCGTTGCCCGGCCGGCGTTGCCCCGTCGATGATAACGATCGACTCGCCGCGGCCGGCGTTGCACTTCTCGCGCACGCGGTCAACGGTCATCCAGCCCGGCCGGGTGGCAATGTATTCCGCCCACTTGAGAGGCGAAATCACGCCCGCGACGTTAGCCCCGTACCACCGCATCGACTCCGGCCGATCTTCTGTGTGCGCCTCAACGTAGAGGCGCTCACGCCGCGCCATCGGCCAGCCGGCAACGAGCTTCTCGGAGGGATGCCCGGGCGCCAACGACGTAACGGCATCGAGGCCGACCGAGAGACGCGCCCGGCGGATGCCAACGGTCCAATCGAGGAGCGCCGCATCCGTCGCCGGCCAGTGCGCCGGGAACCCGCCGATATAGCCGATGCCCTCACCGCCCCGCAGCGCCCGAACACGCGGCACGACCGCCGCGGCGAACCCCAGCCTTAGCCGCCGATCGTCCAACGCTGTCAGCCCTTGAGGGCACCCGAGCGGACGGCAGCGCACATCCTCGCCGTGCCGGTTCTTCCCGATGAGGTATTCGAGCGGTCCGGGCCATCCGCCCATCGGATCAGAAATGAGCATGTTGGGCACGCCGAGACCGGCCCACCTGTCCCACGTGCCGGCAAGGAACGGCTCCCAACCGTGTTCCCACAAACGAGCATGGAAGCACCCGCGGCGGGGATCGCCGGACAGATCAACGCAGAAGATCAGCGCGAAGAGACGGGGACTCATGCGACTTTCTCCCACGCAAAGGACCGGAACCCGTCCGCCACGAACTGCACAACAAGCCCGGCGTACCCGCTCTGGTACGTGGCATCCGTCGTCGTGAGCTTCAAAAGCTCATTGTGGTACACGTTCAGCGTGTCGCCCGCGACCCGCTCAATACGGATGTCGTCGCCCGCGGCGACCGTGACCGCGGCAAACACGAGCGACGTTTTCACGTTCGCATCGACCCGCCAGAGGCGCAGACGGGTTGTATCCTTGCCGGCGACGTAGCCGGAGAACGCGCCGCCGGACATCGACCCGCAGCACGCAACCCCGATCAACTCGCCGGCCACATCGACCACGCCGGACGCGCTCCCCTCCGCGAACGTGTCGGCGACGTAGAGCAGCACCGCGGGCCATTCCGCCGGCACCGACGCCACCGACACCGCGCCGCCCGCTACGGACCAACTCCCGCGCCCCGCGGTCCAGTAGTGCCCGAGCTTCGGATTGTCGAAAGCATCGGCGAACGATGAAGGATTGCCCGGCGCATCGTTCTCGACGGGCTGCATCCCGACCGACCCCGAGACCGCGGCCCACACCGAGGCCAAGGCCCCGAGCGCCAACGCCGACACGCTCGAAATCAGACTTGCCCCGGCGACCACCGAGACCGAGACGCCCGGCCCGCCGACGACAGGAGGCTGCACGAGAGGCGACGAGCCCGCCGGAGACGGTCCGGCGCCGCCACCCCCACCGCCCGAACCCGGGCGACTCCCGCCGCTCTCAAGGTCCGTAGGCGTGCGTAGCGGACGCTCCGAATCGGTCTCGCGGAGACGACGGAGCCAATCGGAGACCAGTTGGTAGTAGTCCATCGGTCACGTCGGCCGGCGATCGCGCCGGAACGGCATCCAATGAAGATCGACACGGACCATGCCCTTGAGCGTCCGGGCACCCGCCAACCCGTCGACGTACTCCCGCGACACCACAAGCGCGAACTGGATGGTTTCACCGTCCCGGACCGCCTGCGCGACGGGAAGGAATCGCGGCTCAAGCTGCTTTTGCTGCGGCGTCGTGTCCGTGCGCTTGCCGGACGGGAACGAGACCGCCAGCGGATACGTTTCGGCGCCGCGCGCCGACACGTGGAACGCGGCGGCATCAATCACGCCGGGATGATGGACCACGCGAGAAACCCACGTGTTGTACGTCAGGTTCAGCCCGACGCCGACGACGAGCGCCGCGGTCTCCCCGGCCGTATCGCCCCACGCGACGAACTGCCCCGTATCGCCCGAACCCGTCGTATCACACGGGCGCATGTCCACCGAGGCGCCGACGATCATTCCCTCTCCATTGGTCTCCGCACCGCATTCGTATTGGGCGAAGCAGAACACCGCCGCACGCCCCGTCGGGATGCTCAACCCACCGGGAACCGCGATCTTCCAGAAGAACCCCGGGAGCTTGCGGAGATCGGGGAACAGCCCGGCAAGATCGGGCTCCGCGGCTTGGCGCTGCGGCGCCCGCCGGCTCGACGGCTGCACCGTGCCCGGCTCGACGCGGGGCGCGAACTGCCCGCCCGAGCCTTGCGCCGGCCACCGCGGATCATTCAACCCACCCGGCACGCTACCTCCGTCCGCGGATTCGGACGCGGACCCCCTCCAGCAACAGATGAGCCTTCACGGAGAGATTCGGACCGTCGCCCGTGTCGTTGTACAACGTCGCAATCATCGACGCGCCCGGCGCGACCCAACGACGGGTCGGAAGGATTCCGGGCCGGGTGATCGTGCCGGCGACCAGCTCGACGTTCACCGGCTTGGCCCACCAATCGAGCGAGCCCGTCCGAATCTGCAAGCGGAACATCCGGCGCGCCATGTAGGCTTGGATGTTCGCCCCGGTCTGCCCGTTCGATTCTGTGTACGCCGGCGTGCCCGCGACGACGTTGGTTGCGAACGCGGACGGGTTCCAGATCGAGATACCGAGCGTTTGCACGCAGAAGGCGTACTCATTGCTGATTTGCCGGGTCGATTCCCCGGAGCCCGACGCGGCGATTGCCGTATCGAACAGCAGCGGTTCACCCCACCCGTAACGGCTGGCCTGTTCGATCGCGCCGACGGCGCCGATACCAAGCTCGTTGTACATCTGGCGGATGCTGCCGAGATCGTCCTCGCCGAGCCCATCCGCCACCGCAGCCGCGCCGTTCTCGTTCATTGGTTCACCTCGAAAGACTCCGGCGACGTTCCCGGCGCCGGAGTTTGCTGGAAAGCAAAGAAGATCAGCGGTTCGCCTTGCGGACGAGCTTGCCCCAGATGCGGCACGTCACCACGAACGCGGCCGTGACCGTCCGGGCCGTATGCACCGTCCACCCGACCGACAACGCCTCGCCGGGGAGGAACAGCGTCCACGGCTCCAACTCGTAACGGTTGTCGATCGACGGCACGCCGTTGTTGAGCGTCACACCGGCGATCGCGCCCGCGGCCGCGGCCACGCCTTCGACATCGCCGACGATCCCGCCGCCGGCCGGGAAGGAATGCAAGCCCCACCCGGAGATGAACTGCTGCTGTCCGATCTTGCCGATGATGTTCCCGGCTTGCGTCACGGCGCGGATTTCCTCCGCGTTGGTGAACGGAGCCGCGGCCGTGGCAATCAAAAGCTCGCCGTTCGTCACAGCGGCGCCGGCGACGGAGATATTCGGTTCGATGCTGAAACCGAAGTGCGTCGCCCAGAACCCTTGATTCTGGCGGATGCCCTGCGCCGTCCAGTTGGTCTCCGGGGGCGCGTACGTCGTCACGTCCTCGAAGAACTTGTGAGTCGTGGCGCTGCCCGTGATCGCCTTGCGATGGTACAGACACACCTGTTCCACCGAGAAGGCCGCCGGGTTGGGCTGGACGCCGCGGCGCACCTGCTGCATGGCAGCCGTTACGCCGGCGTCGAGACCCGGCCACGCCGGACGCGGCACGGGATTCGTTGCAAGAGCGGTCATCGTCGATCCTTTCCGCCGCGCTTCTCGCGGCCAATCCACACCGTTTCAGACTCCCGCCTGTGGGGAGTCGTTGAAGTCAGAACGAGGCCGCGGCCTGTTGCACAAACACCGTCGATCCGTCCGCGGCCGTGACCGCTTGGAGCGCCGGCCGGCCGAACTCCACCGGCGCGCCGAGGAACCCGAGCCCGGTCTTTTGCTGGACGTAGGGCGCCCACTGGTACGCGACACCGGCGAGCGCAAAGAGCCCGCCGATACGCCAATCCCAGAACTTGCCCAGAAGCCAGCCGAGCCCGACCACGACGCCCGTACGACCGATGCGACCCTGCGTCGTGTTCGGATCGACCCACGCCGCCGGGAAGAACGAGAGGCGGGACATGATGAACCCCGGGAGGAGCATCCCCGCCAGCACAATGCCCGTGCCCGGCAGCGCCGCCTTGAGATCGACACCGCGGGCGCCGAGCACCCCTGACGTACCCGGCACGCGGGCGATCGCCGTATGGCGAACCGACGATCTTCCGCTCTTGTCCCCTTGCTTCTTCGACGGCATGGTTACTCCCCGCGGCTTTCCGCCGCCTGCCTGTCGGCGCCAACGAGCAAGCCCGGCCTGCATCCGCTGGAACGCCGCTTTTTGCTTCGCGCTACGAGCCATTACGCCACCCTCCGGAAAGAACGCCACACACCGACCGCCGCCAGCGCGAGCAATCCCGCGCCGATCAAGCCGACCGCCGGCCACGGACCGGAACCGCCGCCGGTCTCCGGAAACACGGGAATGGGCTTGCCCGACCGCGCCGCTTCAATGACGACTCGACTCTGTTCATCAAGCCGCTTCATCCGTGCGGCGCTTTCGTTGTCAAACCGATCCGCATCGCGCTTCACCCGGTACCAGTCGGAACCGAAGTACCCAACAATGATGCTGGCCACAGCGGCGGTAATAACCAGCGCCGGAAGCAACCCAAGACCGGCCTCAACCGGAACCTGATCGCGGCGCAAGTCACCGGAACGGATCGCCTTGGCCACCGCGGCGCGAACCTCATCGACGAGGGTTCGAATCTTCGCCTCGTTGGCGACCAGCCGAGCCCGCAAATCGTTCAAACGCCAGTTATCCGGGAAAATCCCGGACTCGCGGCGCAAGGTCTCCAGCGCGTCAAGCTGCGCAAATCGCGTGTTCGACGCGCCGACCAACGCCGGCAGACGCATCAGCATCGACTTGCGCTCTTCGACGCTCGGACCGAACCAATCGAGAATCCCCGAAACGCCCTCTTCCAAACCGCCGAGCCCCGCCCCGACAAGACGACGGTAGAGCAGAATCAGCGGCGCCCCGGCGATCCGCGGATCATCGACGCCCGGATACCCCGCGGCCCGGACCATCGCGCGGATGTCGTGGACCATCGCCCGGAGATTGCCCGGGACCGCCTGCGCAAACTGATTGAGAACGTCGGTCTGGTTCGGCTCCGGCGCAAGCGCCAACGCGACGATGAACCGCTCGCGCTTGTCGAATCGGTTGCACAGGCCGCGGAAGAACCCGCACGGTCCGTCCCGCACCGTACCATCCGGATTCAAGCAGCTCGCGGCGGACCATGAAGTCTCACACCACGCGGGCGCCAGCAGTCCAAGATTGTCCTCTACGTCCATCATTTGCGCGACATCAACAGCAAGAGAACCAGCGCCCCAACAATGAGAATCGTTCCGTCCATGCCCTGCGCACCCTCGCGGGCGCCCGCGGCCGGAGCCGGCGAAGTCGGAGGGGTGAACACCACGGACGGCCCTTGCCGCGGAGTCGGACCCAGCGCACTCCCAACGGCGCTGCCGACCTGCGCGCCGATAACGGTTCCGATGCCCGGAATCGCCGAACCGATCGCGCCGCCGACGACCGGGGCCACGGCCGGAATAACCGTCTTGAAGAAGTTGCCGAAGTTGAACCCCTCAAGTCCGGCCATGCCGCCGGCGCCGCCAACAGCGAACGCCCGGACCGCTTCCCGCACCGCATTGTAATCGACGCGGGACATCAGAACTCCATCGCCATTTGGACCATTTGGTCCCGCGCGGCGACGATGATTGCGTCAAGCTCGGCGCTCGGACCCTGCGACCGCTGGAACATCGCCTTCCAGTACGTGGAGGCGAGCCGCAGCTTTTGAAGATCGCGGGTCATCGACTCGAAGAGACGACGATCGGCGCCCTTGACCTTGCACGAGCATCGACCCGGGCCGGCCAGACCGCCGCCCTCATCATCGACGCCATCAAGCCCGGCAAGCCCTTCGATCTCAAGCTGCATCGTCCGACCCTCCATCCAGCGCCCGGCGCCGCTTCACCAAGAACTCTGTCTGTGCCTCTACCCGCGTGACGCGGCGATCCAGCCGCATGAGATACGCGATAATCACGCCGGCCTCACCGGCTATCGCCAACAGGAGATAGACGGTCTCCGTTGTCACTTCTTCGCCGGCTTGTCGGCCGCGGAGAACTGCCGTTTCGCCTCTGCGGCAGAGCAGAGCACATCGACGACGCCGTAGCCGTCCACCGCCACGCGGCACGTCTCCTCCGAATCGCCCGGGAGGATCGCGCGCACGTGCGCCGCTACGACGGAAATCACGCCCGCGCCAGTCTGCAACTCGACGAACTTCATTGGATGCACTCCGTTGATCGGACATCAAATCCGAGCCACACGGAGCCATCATCCCGGCCTAGCGGCCCGCGGCAACGACCCCGGTAGCGTTTACCGGGGCGAACGGGAGCACCCGTATCCGCGCTTCGCCGCCCGGGACGCACATCCGAGAGATCAACGCGAAGCGCTCAAGATCGCCGAGAGCATCGCGTACCGTCTTGTCGCAAAGCCCGGACCACCCGCACAGATCGGCGGTCTTGACCCACGACGACGCGCCCACCCCGATCCGATCGGCGAGCACAATCACCACGAGCCGCGCCGACGTTGAAAGCAGCGACCACTTGCCCGAATCCTTCAACGCCCGCATATAACCCGACAACGCTTCCATGCGCCACCCCCTAGACCTCAACGCCGAGGCGACGGACCGCCGGCGCCTGCGTCCCCGCCGGATATCCCTCCTGCGGGTCGTACGGGATCAACTGCCCGCCCTCAAGCTCGCCGTAGTACACGTGCTCGAAGGCCCCCTCATCGCGCGCCATGACCAGAAACACGGGACGACGGCCGAGCGCCAGCAGCACCGCCGCGGCATAGACCGCGAGATCGTCGCAATCGCCTTGCGTCCACCCGTTCCCGTTGATTTCCCGGACCATGCGGACCGGATGCCGGATGCGCTCGAATCCGACCGGATCGCGACGGAACGTCACACGCGGCCTCACCACGCGAACGCCCGATTCCATCCGAGGCACCGGAAACCGGACGTAATCGTAGAGCCGGCGGGCGTTGCCGATGGATCGCGCGTGCGCCACAACTTCAGGCATCGTCGCGGCGCTCCGCGCGACGGCGCGCATCGCCTCCAACGTCGCGGCTACGCGCTTGTCCGGATCGGCCGGCAACGACACGCGCAGCGGACAGAACACCCCCGGCGCTTCAACCTCAACAGCGTTCAAGACTCGGCCTTTGCATCGGCGCTGTTGAGTTGAGCAATGACCGATTCCGGCGACCCATCGACGGGGATTGTCGCGGGCGAGGCCGCCAGCACCACGACGGAACGGCCTAGCAGCAGTTGGCCGTTCTGATCCGCGGCGATCGACACCGCGGCGACGTGCCGCGGGTTGATGCCGACGACGTAGCCCTGCGATTTGAAACTAGCCAGCATGCCCGTTCACTCCTGTTACAGCAGCCGCGGAGACCGGCCCCGGGCCGGCGAACCGCGAACGGATTGCATCCTCCACACGCGCCACGAACGCACGCACCGGCGCAAGCGCCGGAATCTGTGCGCACAGATGATCCGACAGCGACCCGGCGACCGGGTACGCACCAAGCACCGACTCGACCCGTTGACCCGCCGACACGAACAGATCGACGACCGTTCGCGCGTAGCGATCCGGGGCATCGGCATCCGCAGCCCGTGCGCCGATCAGAAGCACCTGCGCCACGAGCGACCCGAGATCGGGAGCGGGCGCCGCGGCCCGCGAAGGCTCGGCCGGCTGGACGGGTTGCGGAGCGCCGGCCACTCCCGGCGCCGCGCGAATCTGGTTGAGCAGTTGACCCAAGAGCCCCGGCCAATCGGTCGGGACGACCGCCGGAGCCGGCGCCGGAGCCGCGGGCGCCGGGATGCTCGACGCTAGGCGTTGCTCGACACTCCCGAGCGTGTCGAGGAACTGTTGAAACTGCGCGTGCATATCCGGCGCCTGCGGGCGATCAAGCATCTTCTCCATGATCCGGGCATAGCGATCCTCCGCGGCCCGAATCTGATCCCCCATGGCGCGGACTTGCTCACGGAGAACCGTGACCATCGAAACGCCGCCATCGGCCGGAGGTTCGATGCCGCACCCGTCCGGAACGTCGAAGTCGTATGTTCCCTTGATGCCCGGTTCGCCCACGATGCAGACAAGCTCCGCGCGGTACTTGCCCGGGCGCAACTGCCGCACGACGGACGCCTCGTCATACTCGCAATAGAGGAGCCGGGTAAGAACCACCGGGCCGAGCGTGCCGCCCTTCATATGCCGCACGCGCACCGCGAGATTGTCGGCGAGCACCCCGCCGGCCACCAACGCACGCGCCCGCACTTCGAGCGATTCGGGCGCGTACGGGTTCACCGCGCGACCCCCCACGACCTCCGGCGGACCATCGTTCAGAATGGACATTCTTCGAACCGTTCCCTTTCCATCGCCGCCTGTTTCAGACGCCGATACTCATGGAGCCCGTATCCGATGCCCTTACACGGATTCGAGTAGATCGCGTACGGCGCATCGGACTTGTACCAGTTTTCAAACTCGCGGATCAAATCCGACGCCAACGCGCGTTGAGAAGGACCGCACCCGGCGAAGATCAACTCTGTAACCTGCGCCGTGTCGAGCCCCGCCCGGCCGGCCATCGCGGCGAGCGTCGGAACAACAGAGCGACGAATCCACTTGACGTACTTGCGGAGATTCGTCTTGGTGCGCGTCGCGGCCACGCGAGCCGTATCCACAAGTGCAAGGATCGCGGCCCACCACGGCCGGAGCGGACGGTTTTTGTAGCTACGATTCTTCCCCGGCGCCAACTCGCGGAACTCGACGGCCCCGAAAGCGTACTTCAACGCGACCGACAGCCACGCGGCTTCACGCCCGATCGCATCGGCGATCGTCTCCGACACCGATTCACAAAACTCCGCTTCGAAACGCTCCCAGCGCGCGGACTCGACGTATTCGCCGGTTTCGAGGCCCTTGTCGTAGACGCGGATCATCCGCCCCGCCCCGTTGTTGCCGCGGAGACCAAAGTAGATTGTCCGGCCCATCATCCGGCCATCGGCGCGCCGATCGCTGGACGGACTCCAGCGCTTGCACCGGCACAGATACCCGTCCCGCGCATCGTTCTCGACGGACTCGCACAGATTGAGCCCCATGTCGACGAAATCCGTCGCCACGTCCAGCCGGCGAATCTTGAACCCCAGCGCCATCAACTCACGGAGCCACGCGACCCGCGTATCCGCATCGACGGAGGACAGAACCCCTCCGGTCAACTCGACGCAGCACGTCCCGGACTGATGCCGGTAGAGCAGCTTGGCCCCCGACGACCACGCCAGCGACGCGCCGTAGAAGTTGAAACCCTTGCCCGGCTCAAACTCGGCCCCGAACTTGGCGCAAAGCCATTCGGTAGCCGCTTCGCGGAGGGCGTCCGGACCGACCGCCCGGATGTAGTCAAGTCCGACGTATACGCCTCGCGCTAACAGTGCCCCCCGTGCTACAACGGGGGGGCGTTCTGTTCCGGCCTCACGCCGGATCGCGGGTTTGGAGGCTGTCAGCATTCCCGGTCACTCCATGACCACCGATCCGAGGCGCCGCATTGCGCTCCGGTCTCCCGAGGGCATCAACGTACTTGAGCGCGGCCCGGACGTACTCCGCTTCTTTCCGGGGCAACGTGAACAGCCGGCCACCACCGGCCCGACCAGAGACCAACGGGCGGATTCGCTCCGCTATCAATCGGAGCCCGACAATCCGCTTAATTGTGAGACGAGGATGATTCACGGATGCTCTCTCAAATGGCGCAACGCGGCCTCAAGCGCCGTTTCGTAGCCATCGCCGATCAATCGGTACAGCGCTGATCGCATGTCCGCCGGCAACGACCGATAGCATTGAACACATAGAGAGTGCATCGACTTCTTCGCACCGGCGCAAGACGGACACTCACGCGAGCGCAGCGATTCGAGAAGTTGACCGCGTGACGCCGTATTCATGCGCGCACCATTGAGCCGCAGACAGCCCCGAAGATTCCGCCGATGATCGCGCCCCACGTTCCGAAGCCCGACGACCCGAGAGCCGCGCCGCCGATCAACCCGGCGACGATCGCCTCGTCTACTTGCCGCCACTGTCGATCGTAATTATGTGCCATGCTCCCATTCCTTCACGTA
>CAZMPE010000024.1:0-7217 GCA_964567955.1 uncultured Phycisphaeraceae bacterium
GCGCCATGCACGTCGAGCACATCACACCCATCCTGAACGTCTCGGACGTTCCCGCCAGTCTCGCCTGGTTCGAGAAGCTGGGATGGAAGCGCCGGTTCACGTGGAACAACGGCGGCTCGATCGAAAACGCCGCGGACCGGAACGGGCATGGGCCGGCCGATTTCGCGGCGGTTGGTTGCGGTCGGGCGGATTTGTTTCTGTGCCACAACGCACAAGGCTCGCGCGGCGGGCCGTCGCCGCGGCATGCCACCGACGACACCGGCGGCGTGTGGATGAGCTGGTGGGTGAGGGACGCGGGCGCTGTGGACGCGGCGCATGAGGAGGCACGCCGACACGGTGCGGAGATCGTCAAGCAGCTGGCGGACGAGCCGTGGGGCTGCCGTGAGTTTCACCTGCGGCATCCGGACGGGCACACGTTCCGAGTGTCATCGGGGATCGAGTGCCGGTAACCGGTCAGCCCTCCCAGTGGAGGTCGGTCTTCTCCTCGCGCGCGTCATCCGCCTCGCCGTAGCGCCGGACCGCGGTCGAGCCGCGCCGGAAGGGGCGTTTCTCGAGGACCGGGGCGACCGCCTCCCACAGCGCGTCGGCGTTGGCGCCGTACATGAAGATCTCGCAGTAGCCTTCGCCCCATCCGTCGCCGTCGAGCTCGCCGACGTCCGCGATCGCCGATTCGAGTTCCTCCTGGAGCGCGAACAGCTCCTCGCGGTCGTGGTCGCTGCCGAACGCGTCGTCGGAGAGCCGCAGGCGGAGCAGGAGCGCGTGCTGCTCGCCCGCCGGCTCGTCTCCACCCCCGAACAGCTTCTTGAAGAACCCCATGGCGGGCAGGCTAACCGCCCGCGTTGCGTGGCACAATGAAAACCCAGGGACGGGTGTCCCTGGGTTCATTCGAGATCACGTGGCGTCGCCAACCCGGAGGAAGGGGTCCCCGGGTTCCGTTCGTTACGGGCAGCCGATCGCGAACTTCGTCTGGAAGCAGCCGAAGTCCGCGAGATTGAGCAACGTGTCGCCGTTGCAGTCGGCGTACATGTTGCCGGTCGCGAACGCGGTCTGGAAGCACCCGAAGTCCGCGAGGTTGAGGATCATGTCGCCGTTGCAGTCCGGGTAGCACGCGGCGACGGGAGCCGGGATGTAGGCCAGGCCGAGGACGTTCCCCGCGCCCATGGAGCCGATGAGCGTCGCCAGGCCGGTCTGCATGTCGATCGTGTAGAGGTTGTCGGTGGTGTTGTCGGCGAGGTAGAGCTTGCCGTTGTCGGAGTTGTACGCGAGGCCGTTGGGATTGGTCGGCCCGGTGAGCGGCCCGATGAGCGTGGTCGCGCCGGTCGCGAGATTCATCGTGTAGAAGCTGTCCGCGCCGCTGTTGGTCGCGTACATGATGTTGGTGTCGGAGTTGTACCCGAGGTTGGTGAAGCTGGACAGGCCGGACGTCCCGATCAGCGTCGCGACGCCCGTCGTCTTGCTGATGTCGTACAGCCCGTTGTTGTGCGACGAAACACCGTAGAGCTTGCCGGTCGTCGGGTCGTATTCCAGGCCGTGCATCACGATCGCCGGGTCCCCGTACGCTCCGATCAGGACGGCGTTCCCCGTGGCGTCCAGCGTGTAGACCGAGTCGTTGCCGGTCGACGTGAGGTACATGATGTCGCCCGCGACGTCATAGGCCAGGCCCGCCGTCGTGCCCGCGTTCGCGGTCGCAGTGGCGAACGGGGTCTTCGCCCCGGTCGCCAGGTTGACGTCGTACATGACGCGGCTGCTGTCGATCGCGATCATCCGCTGGGCCATGGCGGTGGACGACAACGCCAGCGCGGCGATACCGGCAAGAATCACACTCTTCATTCTTCGCTCTCCTTCAGGGGTTGGTCGGCGGGACGATCCGGCGCAGCGCGTCACCGTACCGCACTCCCCACGCCGGGTCAATGCAATTCCGCGCTCAGCGGCGCGCCCGCCGACGCGGCCCCTGGGGGCCCGGCGGTTGCGCCCGGGTCGGCTAAGCTATGCACGCGGGCAATCCGGAGGACGTCAGGATGGCGAAGAAGGGCGGACAGCCGATCGATCTGAAGGAGTTCGAGACCAAGGTCGTGCTGCGCCAGTTGGCCCCCCCGGACTACGAAGCCCTGGTCGCCCTCCAGTCACGGTGCTTCCCGGGGATGCCCACCTGGACCCGCGAGCAGTTCGAGAGCCAGGTCTCCGTGTTTTCGCAGGGTCAGATCGGGGTCTTTCTCGAGGATCGGCTGGTCGGATCCTCGTCCAGCCTCGTCGTGGATTTCGACCGGTACGGCGAGTGGCACAACTGGCGCGGCATCAGCGACAACGGGTTCATCCGCAACCACGACCCGGCGGGGGACACGCTCTACGGCATCGAGATGATGGTGGACCCGGAGTTCCGCGGGTTGCGGCTGGCGCGTCGGATGTACGACGCCCGCAAGGAAGTCGCCCGCAAGATGAAGCTGCAGCGCATCGTCATCGCCGGGCGCATCCCCGGTTTCGCGGAGCACGCCGACAAGATGGACGTGCACGAGTACATCGACAAGGTGCAGTCCAAGCAGCTCTTCGACACGGTCCTGACGACCCAGCTCTCCAACGGCTTCCAGCTCAAGGGGTTGATCCCGGATTACCTGACCACCGACAAGGAGTCGCGCGGCTACGCGACGCACCTGGAGTGGGTCAACCTCGACGGCGCACGCGACGCCGCGGCGGAGCAGCCGCGCCGCGTCGTGCGCCTGTGCCTGGTGCAGTACGGGATGCGCCGGATCGGTTCGTTCGAGGACATGGCCCAGCAGTGCGAGTTCTTCGTCGACGTGGCGGCCGACTACCGCGCGGACTTCGTCGTCTTCCCCGAGCTGTTCTCGACGCAGCTCCTGTCGCTGACGCCGCCGGAGCGTCCCGGGCTGGCGGCGCGCCGGCTGTCGAAGTTCGTGCCGCGGATCCTCGAGATGTTCACGCGTCTGGCGGTCCGGTTCAACGTGAACATTCTCGGCGGCTCGCACTTCGCGGAGGAGGGCGGGCGGCTGCTCAACATCGCGTACCTGTTCCGGCGCGACGGGACGATCGCGAGCCAGGCCAAGCTGCACGTCACGCCCAACGAACGCCGCTGGTGGGGAGTGGAGCCGGGCAACGGTTTCGAGGTGATCCCGACGGACTGCGGCCCCGTCGCGATCAACGTCTGCTACGACATCGAGTTCCCCGAGCTGGGGCGTCTGGCCACGGCCCGCGGCGCCAACATCATTTTCGTCCCGTTCAACACCGACGAGCGGTACGGCTACCTGCGCATCCGGCACTGCGCCCAGGCGCGAGCCATCGAGAACCAGGTCTATGTCGCCATCGCCGGGTGCGTCGGCAACCTGCCGCAGGTGCACAACGCCGACATCCACTACGCGCAGTGCGCGGTCCTGACACCCTCGGACTTCTCCTTCGCCCGCGACGCGATCGCCTCGGAGAGCGTGCCCAACATCGAGACCGTCGTCATCCACGACGTCAACGTCTCGCTGCTGCACGAAAACCGCGAGAACGGAACGGTCCGCCCCTGGTCCGATCGTCGCACCGACATGTACAAAATCCGGTTCACCGTCAACGGCGGAGAACCGAGCGAAGTGTAGAGAGCGGAAGGGCCACGATGACGCCGCGGATCACCAGGGTGCTGCTCACCACCGCCTTCCGGCCGCTCTCCGCGCGGGCCGCGCCCTACGCCGCCATGATCGCGACCGCCCACAAGGCCGAGCTGCACGTGCTCCATGTGACGCCGCCGCCCGTGCCCGCGGCGGACCCGGCCGGTCCGGTCCCCTCCATCCTCGCGACCCCCGCGCCGCAGGAACTGATGTCCACCGGGCGCCTCGGCGTGGAGCGGTTCATCCGCGACCACCTGCCCGGGTGGGAAGGGCGCGCGGTCGCGGCGGTCTCGATCGGGCCCGCCGCCGCCGAGATCGTGCAGTACGCCGCGGACAAGGGCGTGGACCTGATCGTGATGGGCACGCACGGAGACGGGATCCTGCGCCGGATCATCTTCGGCTCGGTCAGCAAGTCGGTGGTGGAGCACAGCCCGTGCCCGGTGATGCTGGTGCCGTTCTTCGACGCCCCGCGGACCTGACGGCGCAGCGCCTCAGGCCGCGCGTCGCCAGAGGTACAACCCCGCTCCGCACGCCACACCGACGACCCACATCACGAGGACCGAGTGCACGAAGAACGGAAAGATGCTGAAGGCGGCGCCACCGGCCAGGCACTTGAGGTCGTGCTGCGTCTTGCCGTACATGAGCAGCCCCATGCCGATGAGGCCCATGAGGATCCCCGAGAACAGCATGGCCTGGCTGTCGAACATGCATCGCTCCCCGGTGCGGTATCGGCCGGAACTCGCGCCCGGATGACCGCTCAGGGGCCGCGCCCCGACCGATAACGGTCCCCTCCGCCCCGTCGTGCGTGCCCGCCCGGCGCGCCGGCGGTATCGTGTCGGCCCCGGCCCGTCGGGCGGGTCCCCGTCAAAGGAGCGGGTCCAGCGTGCGAGCATCCAAACCCGCGATGGGGTTCATCTTCGTCACGCTCGTGCTCGACGTGCTGGGCTTCGGGCTCATCATCCCGGTCGCCCCGAAGCTCGTCATGCAGCTGCAGGGCGGCGACGAACAGATGGCCGCGGGGCCCGTCGGCCTGCTCGCCGCGACTTTCGCCGCGATGCAGTTCCTCTTCGCCCCGACGCTCGGCAGCCTCTCGGACCGTTTCGGCCGCCGGCCGGTGATCCTGTTCTCGCAGTTCGGGTCGGGGCTCGACTACTTCGCGATGGCCCTCGCGCCCAACCTGGCGATCCTCTATGTCACCCGCGCCATCAACGGCTTCACCGGCGCCAGCATGACCGCCGCCAGCGCCTACGTCGCCGATGTCACGCCCCCGGAGAAACGCGCGGCGGGCTTCGGGCTGGTCGGCGCCGCGTTCGGGCTCGGCTTCGTGCTCGGGCCGCTCATCGGCGGCGTCCTCGGCGCGTACGACATCCGCTGGCCGTTCTACGCCGCGGGGATCCTGACGCTCGTGAACTGGACGTACGGGTACTTCATCCTCCCCGAGTCGCTCAAGCCCGAGCACCGCGGCCATTTCAGCCTGCGGCGCTCCAACCCGCTGGGCATGTTCCACGGGCTCGGACGGTACCCGCTCGTGGCGGGGATGGCGGGTGCCCTGTTCCTCCTGAACCTCGCCCAGTTCGGCCTGCACGCGACATGGGTCCTCTACACGTCATACCGTTACGACTGGTCGCCGCGCGACGTCGGGTTCTCGCTCTTCGCGGTGGGGATTGGCGCGGCGGTGGTGCAGGGGGGACTGGCGCGCCGGATCATCCCCGCGCTGGGCGAGAAGCGATCGCTGATGCTCGGGCTGGCGCTCGGGGTTCTCAGCTACATCGGCTACGGCTTCGCGACACACGGTTGGATGATCTACGTCGTGATCGCGATCGGCTCGCTGGGCGGGATCAGCCAGCCCGCCGGCCAGGCGCTCATCACCAAGTCGGTGCGTCCGAATGAACAGGGGGCGATTCAGGGGGCGCTCGCCGGCCTTCAGAGCATCGCGAACATCATCGGTCCGCTCCTGGGGACCGCCGTCTTCGCCTACTTCATCTCGGACGCCATGGCGTTCAAGATCCCGGGAGCGCCGTTCTTCACGGGCGCGATCCTCGCCGGTGTGGGGTGGTTCATCGCCGCGCGGGCGGTGCGGAACGTGCCCCCGGGCGGTGTGGCGGCGGCGGGGATGGAGCCGGAATCCGCGGAAACGAAGGCCTGACTAGGGACGGGCCGGCTCCGGCCCGAGTTCCAGGTGCTCCGCCCCGAGTGCGACGGGCGCTCCGCCCGCGGGCACATCGACGCCCGCGCTCCACAGGATCCCGTTGACGATCGCGCGCCGGAACGCCTCGATACCGAAGTTGTCGTGAAAGTGGGCCAGCGTCGTGCCGAACGACCGGCCGCCGCCGGCGCGCTCGAAGACCCACGCGACCGTCTGGTCGGCCCCATCTACGTTGACGCTCAGCACATGCTGTGCCCGCTCGTGGAACTTCACGCCCAGATAGAACTCGTCGCGCAGGTCGTAGCCCTTCCATCCGCGGCAGACCGGGTGATCGGGCCTCCGCTGGACCAGTGGGAGCGTGTCCGTTTTCAGCCCCCAGCCCGGCAGCGTATGGAACGCGCCCCCGAGCACCTCGAGGTACTCCGGCAGCAGCGCCGGGTCCTCCGCCTTGGTCGCCCAGTGGATCGCGACGAAGCCGACTCCCGCCTGCATGTGCCGTCGGAACTCGTCGCGCCGATCGGGGCCGAGCACGATGTCGCCCGCCTGACGCGAATAGAAGACGATGGCGCGAACGTCCTCGAGGACCGCCGGGTCGCGCGGCCAGTCGGGATCGGGGCTGACGATCGCGCTGACGCCCGGGCTCTCGTTGAGGCACGCGGCGAGCAGGCGGCAATCGTGCTCGTACATGTGAGTGCCCCACGCATGATCCGGCGCCGTCCAGATGAGCACGATCTTCGCGGGAGGCGCCGCGGGCGCGACGGCGCACCCGGCGGGAGCGGCCAGGAGAATCAGCGCGAAACTCGCGCCGAGCACCGCGCACCGGATCATGAAGTTTCCCTTCAAAATGGGGGGTTCGCTGCAACCGCTTCTCGACGCGCACCGGCCGCCGACAGCATAAACCGAGCCGGGAGCGGGTGTTGGGCACGCCGGCGCCGCTCGCGGGGGAGCGCAGGAATAGCAGGAATCCAGCGGTTTCCGCGGCGTGCCCGGCGGGCGTTCGTGCGCGGGTCGGGGTGCGGCGGGCGGCCGGGAGTGTCACCGGTTTGTAACGCGGGTGAACCTTTTATCGCGCCGTGCCGTCCAATCCGATGAGAACGCATCCAAACGGACCCGGCCGGCGAATCTCATTACGGTTCACCCGGGCGTAAGGGATGGGCAGAAGGAGGTGCTGAATGGCACACCCCAAGGAGCAGATCAGTTCGCAGCGTTTGTTCGAGGCCTCCGAGGCCATCCTGCTCGCTGTTGTCGAGGTCGCCGAGAAAATCCACGGCGCCTGGCCCTACCCGCCCTCGCTTCTGGGCACGCCCATGCAGCCGCGCTGCCTCGATGATTTCACGCGCTGGGAGATCGAAGAGGCGACGTCCTTCCTGGTCCGCCTGGGCATCCTCGACGCGCCGACGCAACGCCGGGCCTCGTGAGGCGGCCGGGCCTCGTGAGGCGGCCGCGCCTCGTGATGCGGCCGGGCCTCGTGA